>NZ_NCGB01000005.1:0-82818 GCF_002278865.1 Sphingomonas sp. 28-62-11
GCCCGAAAGCGAATATGGCGCCTTCCTCGAATATAGCGAGATGAAGGACAAGCACGATTATCTGCAGAATTTCGGCGTCGACAATGATGCCGATATCGCGCGGACGCTGGCGATGTTCGGTGGCTTTACCGAGGGGCTTCAGCTGTTCGCGAGCTTTGCCATGCTGATGAACTTCCCGCGCTTCAACAAGATGAAGGGCATGGGCCAGATCGTCAGCTGGTCGGTGCGCGACGAGAGCCTGCACTGCGAAGGCATCATCCACCTCTATCACGCTTTCGTGAAGGAGCGGCAGTGCCTGACCAAGGCGGTGAAGGACGACATCATGGACGTCTGCCAGACGACCGTGCGGCTGGAGGACGCCTTTATCGATCTCGCCTTCGAACAGGGCCCGGTCCACGGCATGACGCCCAAGGAGATCAAGAAGTATATCCGCTACATCGCCGACTGGCGCCTCGCCCAGCTCGACCTGAAGCCGATCTACATGATCGAGGAACACCCCCTCCCCTGGCTCGCCCCACTGCTCAACGGCGTGGAGCACGCCAACTTCTTCGAACAGCGCGCAACGGAATATTCGAAGGGCGCGACGCGCGGGAACTGGAACGACGTGTGGGATTCGTTCGACAAGCGGCAAAAGGCGAAGGTTACGCCTGCGGCAATCGCGAATGAGGATGGCGGGGACGATATGTTCTCGCGGGCCGGGGTGGCGGCGGAGTAAGTCGGGTGAGGTCGCCCGGTCATCGGGCAACTTCATCGACCGTTCGTTTCAGCCATTTTTAAAAATGCGGGTCCTGCCTCGATAGCTGCCGCCGTCAGAGCGAGACGCAAAATGGGGTAGTGCCGTTAGATTATATGTCCGGAAGTCGATCCGATCGCCTGCCGAACCCCTCTATTGATTACAGCCTATTTTTTACGTCCTCGGCCCGGTACTTGATGTGACATGCTGCGCAGCTGCCCTTAAGCGAGTCCCACTGTGCGGGCAGAGCGGCGGCGTTGCCCGCTTTGGCGAGCGCAGCGAGCTTGTCAGCGGCGGCGGCCATGTCGGTGGCACGGGCTTCGAAGGCGGTGCGATCGCTCCAGATTGTCGGCAGCGCCTTTGATGCCGGTCCGTCGCTATGCGCCGGGAACATGCTGGGGATCGCCTTGCCCCAGGCGGCGATGGCGCTGGCGGGCAGCACCAGCGTCTTGGGGTCATCGCCACGCGTGATTGCCGCCTTCAAGCCTACAAAGCTCGCCAGTGTGAGTTTAAACGCCGCCTGCCGGCCGGCGATGATGGCGCTATGTCCATCCCTGGCCATTTCGGTTTCGGCACGATCACGGGGCCCGGCGGAAGCCCCGCTGGCGATGGAGACAAGCAACGCGGCAATCATCGGGGTGGCGCGCATTATTTCTCTCCCGGATCCAATCGTTGGAATCAGGCTACGCCGCTCCCCGATCGGTATCAACCCGACGCGCGACACTCGCGACCGGCCGCTTCGTCCGGGACGCTGGAACCAACTCGATCGGGCGCTAAATCAATCGGCGTTTTCATCCTCTTCGCCCTGTTCGACGGGTTCATCATCGTCGTCGAGGTCATCAACGTCGTCATCGTCATCGTCATCGTCGTCGTCGTCGCTATCGTCGTCTTCCTCATCGGGATCTTCGGGATCAGCCACGCCATCACCGGCGCTGTCCTCGACCTCGATCGGCTCGAGACCTTCACCCTCTTCATCGCCGCCCAGATCGGGGGCGAGATCGGTCAGGATCGTGCCGTCGCTCGGGCCGCCGCCGGTCGCCTCGAGGATTTCGGCGCGCTGACTCTCGTCATAGCCATCCTCATCATAGCCATCATCGCCCGTGCCGCCGCCCGGTTTTTGCATGCCACCGCTAACCATTGCCTGCTCTCCCGAAAATGGCTGCGTGAAGGGAATCTGAAGACTGCAGCCGTTCAGGAAACCAACGGTGGGCGGCGGCGCTTGTTCCAGCGGTCCCCGCTCAATTCGACGCTCAGCTCGGGCGGAACAACCGCCCGCGCTCAACCACCGCTACGATCACCAGCGCGACAAGGCCGAGCGTCAGGAAACCGATATAGAGCGGTACGGTGGTGCCATCGAAGGCGCGGCCGATCACCAGGCCCATGAACGCGCCAATCGTCACGGTGATGAAGCCCTGCACGCTCGAGGCGGTGCCAGCGATGCCGCCCATATTCTCCATCGCCATCGACGAGAAATTGGCGGTCGCCAGCCCGAAACACGCCATCGCCAGCGCCTGCAGGATAGCAAAGCTGTAGATCGATTCAGCCCCCGCCAGTGCAATCGTCAGATGCACCGCCGAAACGATAATCAGCCCGACCAGTGCCGTATGCGAGATGCGGCGCGTGCCGATGCGCATCACGATCCGCGAATTGAGCAGATTGGCGAGCGCCATCATCCCCGCCACCGCGATGAAAACCCAAACCAGCAACCAATCATCCCCGGTCAGCACATGGACGATCTGCTGCACCGAGTTGATAAAACCATAAAGCCCGCCCAGCAAAGCGGTTGCCGCCAGGGTGTAGCCTATCGAGAAGCGATCGGTGAGGGTCTGCCGCCAGCCTGCCCACAAGCCGATCAGCGAAATCGGCACCTGATTTTCGGGCCGCAGCGTTTCCGGCATGCGCCACACGAACCAGGCGAGAATCCCAGCGGAGATGACCGCAATCATCACAAAGATCAGCCGCCACGATCCAAAGAACAGGATGACCTGGCCGACACTGGGGGCGAGCACCGGGGCGGCCATGAATACCATGAAGGCAAGGCTCATCACCCGGGCCATGGCGCGGCCCGAATAGCAATCGCGCACCAGCGCCACCGTCACCACCCGCGATGCCGCGATGGCGAGCCCGGCGGTGAAGCGCGCCACCAGCAACAAGGTAAAGCTGCTCGACGTCGCGGCGATCAGATTGGCGATCACATAGGCCGCGAGCGCGAACACCAGCACTGGCCGCCGGCCATAACGGTCCGCGAGCGGGCCGTGGACAAGCTGGGCGATGCCAAAACCGAACAGGAACATGCCGATCACCAGCTGGCGATCATTTTCCACACTGACGCGAAGCGCATCGCCAATCGCGGGCAACGCGGGCAGCATCGCATCGATGCCGAGCGCGGTAAGCGCCATCAGCGACGCGACCAGTGCCACGAATTCGGCAAAGCCGATCGGCGGGTTGGCGGGGGCGATCACGGGCTGGGGCGCATTCATGCGCGCGGCCATGCCCGATCCACGCGCCATGGTCGACCCCGTCTGGGGCGCAAGCCTTCGATATATTGACGGATCGACAACAGCCTGTGTATTATAACATCAACACACCAATGGAGACTGACGATGCGCGGATCGACGATGTTGCTTGGCCTGTTGGTTCCCCTTGCCCTGTCCCTGGCGGGCTGTGGCGGCGACAAGGAAGGCACCACGATCACCTTCAACGCGACCGACAATGACGAGGATGGCGAGGGCAATGTCGCGGCTGGCGTCGACGGCAAGAGCGGTGAGGTCTCGATCAAGGCACCCGGCTTTTCGGGCAAGTTCACACTCCCCAAGCTGACGTTGGGCGGCGGTGATATCGACCTAAATGGGGTGAAACTCTATCCCGGTTCGACCGTCACGACGATGAACATCAACGCCAAGGCGGGCAAAGAAGGTGAAAAGGACAACGATAGCGTCCGCATCGTGTTTGATAGCCCGGCCACCCCCGAAAAGGTGCTCGATTACTATGCTGAAAATCTTGGCAAGGCCGAGTTCACGCTCACCCGCAAGGGCGACACGCTGACGGGCACTGATGATGAGAAAAAGCCCTTCTCGCTTGAAGTAAAGCCTGCCGCGAACGGGCATTCGACCGGCACGATCAAGGCGGGGGGCTGATCGGTCGCGGCGCGGTATCGTCCTTCATCGGTGCGCTACTCGGGCAGTGCTTGACCCCACGGCGATGCGGTTCCTTTTGGTCGGGAGCAAAAGCGCTGGAGGCTGGCATGACCCGATCGATTCCCCGAACGACGGCGTTACTCTTGGGCATGAGCATCGCGCTTGCGGCCTGCACGGAGCCGGCCCGCCCGCCCGCCCAACCGATGGCGGGGGCCAACATGACGGACATGCCGATGCCCGATGGCATTGCGGTCGATATGGCGGCGGTGCCAATGTATCCCGGCTCGACAATGATCGACATGAAGATCATGCCGCATGAAGAAGATGACATGACCGGCATGGCGTTCGACAGCCCTGCGGACCCCGCCACAGTACGACGCTGGTACATCGACACGCTGGGCGCCAAGGGCTTCATGCTGAAGGAGCAGGGAACGACCGTGGTCGGCACCGACCCTGCAGGAAACCCGGTGCACATCGACGTAAAACCGGCGGCCGCCGGACATAGTACGGGCGTCATCAGCAAGGGCTAAGGCCCTCTGTTCGAATCCGGCACCGCGTCCTATGTTGGCTAATCAACCGCATAACGGACGTTTCCCCATGCTCGATACCGCCACCGCCCAGGTCCCGGCACTTTCGCTGACGCAGGACGCGACCGACCCGCAGGGGTTCGCCAGCGCGCTGGGGGCATCGTTCGAACGTTTCGGCTTTGCGGTGGTGTCGGATCACGGCATCGACCAGGTCCTGATTGACCGGGCATGGGAGTATACCGCGCAATTCTTCGCGCTGCCCGAGGAGGAAAAGCGGCGTTATTTCCTCGCGGCGGGCGGCGGCCAGCGCGGCTATACCCCGTTCAAGACCGAGATCGCGAAGGGCGCGAGCGTCGTCGACCTGAAGGAATTTTGGCATGTCGGCCGCGATCTGTCCGCCGGGCACCGTTTTGCCGATGTGATGCCGCCGAATATCTGGCCCGATCGGCCCGAAGGGTTCCACGAAACACTGAGCGCCTTGTTCACCGCGTTCGACCGGGCGGGGGACAAGATATTGTCAGCAATCGCCCGGCATCTGGGGCTCGCGAGCAACTGGTTCGATCCGGCGGTGAAGGACGGCAATTCGATCCTGCGGCTGCTCCATTACCCGCCGATCCCCGCCGATGCCGAGGGCGTGCGTGCTGGTGCGCACGAGGACATCAACCTCATCACGCTGTTGCTCGGCGCCGAGGAAGCAGGGCTCGAACTGCTCGACCGGGACGGCGAGTGGCTGGCGATCAAGCCTCCTGCTGATGCGATGGTGGTGAATGTGGGCGATATGCTCCAGCGGCTCACCAACCATGTCCTGCCCTCCACCACCCACCGCGTCGTCAACCCGCCGCCAGAGCGCCGCGCGCATCCGCGCTATTCGATGCCGTTCTTCCTTCACCCCGCGCCCGATTTCCTGATCGAGACGCTGCCGGGCTGCATCAGTGCCGCGAACCCCAATCGCTACCCCACGCCGATCACCGCGCATGATTATCTGCACGAACGGCTGGTCGAAATCGGGCTGGTGAAGGCATAATCCGTCACCCCGGACTTGTTCCGGGGCCCACACCTCCGCTAGCGAACGCCTACGGGGCGGATGCTGCCCGGTGGACCCCGGAACCAGGCCGGGGTGACGGGGGAAGTTGAATGACCAAACCACTTCGTATTGCGCTTGCCGGGCTGGGTACCGTCGGTGCAGGCGTGATCAAGCTGATCGATGCGAATGGTGATCTTATCGCGCGCCGCGCGGGTCGCCCGATCGAGATTGTCGCTGTTTCGGCGCGCGACCGGGCGAAGGATCGCGGCGTTGATATCGGGCGGTTTGCCTGGGTCGACGATACAACCGCGCTCGCCCAGCGCGACGATGCCGATGTCGTGGTGGAGCTGGTCGGCGGATCGGATGGCCCCGCGCTCACGCTGGCGCGCGCGACGCTGGCGAACGGCAAAGGTCTCGTCACCGCCAACAAGGCGATGATCGCGCATCACGGGTTGGAGCTAGCGCGGGCCGCCGAAGCGGCAGGGGCAGCGCTGAAATTCGAAGCAGCGGTGGCGGGTGGTATCCCGGTGATCAAGGGCCTGCGCGAAGGCGCGGCCGCGAACGAGATTGCCCGCGTTTATGGAATCCTGAACGGCACCTGCAATTTCATCCTGACCAAGATGGAAGCGGAAGGCCGCGATTTCGGCGATGTGCTCGCCGAAGCTCAGGCACTTGGCTTTGCGGAGGCCGACCCCAGTTTCGACATCGACGGCGTCGATGCCGCGCACAAGCTATCGATCCTGGCGAGCATCGCGTTCGGCACGCAGCCGGCCTTTGGCGACGTGAAGTCGGGCGGTATCCGCGACGTGCTCGCCGCTGACATCGCCGAAGCGGCAGCGCTCGGTTATCGCATCCGCTTGCTGGGCATTGCCGAAGCCAATTCAGACGGGCTGTTCCAGCGCGTCCATCCGCACCTTGTGCCGGTCAGCCACCCGCTCGCCCATGTGACGGGGGCGACCAATGCGGTGGTGGCGGAGGGCAATTTCGTTGGGCGGCTATTGTTTCAGGGCGCAGGCGCGGGCGATGGCCCCACCGCCAGCGCGGTGGTCGCCGATCTGATCGATATCGCGCGCGGCGAATATGGTCCCCCCTATGCGATGCCCGCCGCCGCACTCGTCGCCCAGTCCCCCGCCGACACCGGCGACCGGCGCGGCCGCGCCTATGTGCGCTTCACCGTTGCCGATAAGGTCGGCGTACTGGCAGAAATTGCTGCGGCGATGCGCGACGCAGGCGTTTCGATCGAAAGCCTGATGCAGCGCGGGCGCTCCGCCGATGGCAGCGTCCTCGTCGCGATCGTCACCCATGAAGGCCCCGAACGCGCGGTGGCAAAGGCGCTGGCAACGCTGCGCGGGTCGGAGAGCCTGACCGGCGCACCGCTCTGGATGCATATTCTGGCTTAATGCGTCCTTCTGAAAATCGGAATCGATATCCCCGCTCGGGCTGAGCCTGTCGAAGCCCTGCCTTGCTCTTTGGGCCACAGTCTCTGAGGCACGGAAAAAAAGCAGCCCTTCGACAAGCTCAGGGCAAACAGTTCCACGTTAATCGCCATATCCTCTAGGCGCTTGTAACCCGCGCCACATCCAGCCGCCGAAGTTCGATCGCCGGGCAGCGATCCATCACCACATCGAGCCCGGCCGCCTCGGCCCGTGCGGCGGCTTCGGAATTGATGACGCCCAGTTGCATCCACACCGCTTTCGCGCCAACCGCGATCGCGGCGTCGACAACCTCACCGGCGGCTGCCGAGTTACGGAAGATATCGACCATGTCGATCGGATCGCCCAGCGTCACCATGTCGTCGAACACGAACTCGCCGTGGATATGTTCGCCAGCGATTTGCGGGTTGATCGGGATCACGCGGTAGCCGTGATCCTGCAACGTCTTCATCACCCCATATGACGGGCGATCAGGCCGGTCCGATGCGCCGACCAGCGCAATCGTGCGCACCCGCGCCAGCAAGGCAGCGATATCGTCATCCGATGTGAGTGGCATGCTTGCCTCCGCGTTCGATCCAGTCGCGGACGATTTCCGCAACCCCCATGAACGCGGCACGCTCAGGCCCGTTCCCGGTAACGGGCGGGTGCCCGGCATCGGAGCCGGTGCGGATTGCAATATCGAGCGGGATGCGGCCTAAAAATGGGATTTCGAGAATATCGGCGGCCAGCTCCGCTCCACCGCTGCCGAACGGATCCGAGATCGCGCCACATGACGGGCACGCATAGCCCGCCATATTCTCGACCAGCCCGATAATCGGGATGCCCGATTTGACGAACAGGTCGATCGCGCGCTTCGCATCGATCAACGCCAGATCCTGTGGGGTGGAGACGATCACCACGCCACTCGGCCGGTGCTTCTGGATCATCGTCAGCTGCACATCACCGGTGCCAGGCGGCATATCAATGATGAGCGTATCGGCATCGCCCCAATCGGCATCGACCAATTGGCCAAGCGCCCCCGCTGCCATCGGCCCGCGCCACGCAATCGCCTGATCCGGCGCGACCAGCTGGCCCATTGACAGAATCGGTACGCCGGAGGGGGTTTCGACCGGCACCAACAGCTTGTCGGGCGCGGTCGGGCGACTGCCCTCCACCCCCATCAGCGTCGGCTGCGAGGGCCCATAAATATCGGCGTCGACCAGCCCGACCTTGCGGCCCAACTGATGCAGCGCGATTGCCAGATTCGCCGACACGGTCGATTTGCCGACCCCGCCCTTGCCGCTGGCGACCGCGATAATCTGGCGTTGGGTGCGCTGGCTGGTGAGCGCAACGCGCACTTCCGATATGCCGGGCAACGCAGTCGCGCAGCGCTTGACGGCTGCTTCAAGCATGTCACGCGCGGTTGGGTCCAGTCCGCTCACGTCGAGGATGATCGAGGCGCGACCATCCTCCAGCCGGGCGGTGGCGCGGGGCCCTGCGATGGGCAACAGGGCGGCGTTCAAGGCATCAATATCAGTCATTGATACAGCATTAGGACGGTCTTTGCCAGTTGCCACTGTTTTTCCCGTGTAGGACACTTATAATGGGGTTCATGATGACCCGACCGGCCTGGCTGCAGCGCCTCTCCACCCTGATGACCGAAAAACCGAAAAGCCCCTGGGGCAATTCGGGCGATGATAATGAGGGACCACGCAATCCGTGGTCGATACCGCCGGGCGGCAATCGTGGCCGCGGGCCGAAACCGACGGCGCTCGACGAATTTATTCGTCGCGCACGCGGTACGGGTGGCGGCGGCGGTGGCGGCGGCTTTACCGGCTTCCCAAGCGGGCGCGGCGGCAAGGCGGTGTGGATGATCGGCGTTGGCCTGATCGTCGCGCTGTGGGTGATTTTCACCAGCGTTCACCAGATCGCCCCGCAGCAACGCGGCGTGGTCGCCTATTTCGGGCGCTATTCGTCCACGCTTGATCCCGGCATCCGTCTTACCTGGCCCGCGCCAATTGCGACGGTGACGAAGGTCGACGTACAGGCGATCCGGACGGAGGATTTCCCCGAAGGCGGCACCGGCGAGAACCTGATGCTGACAGGGGACCAGAACATTATTGATCTGGCCTATTCGGTACGGTGGGATATCGCGAACCCTCAGGATTATATCTACCAGATCCGCAACCCCAAGGACACGGTTCGTGCGGTGGCCGAAAGCGCGATGCGCGCCGTGGTCGCCACCGTCACGCTCGACGAGGCGATCGGCAGCGGGCGTGACCGGATCGGCGTACGCGCGCAGGATCTGATGCAATCGATCCTCAACGAATATAACGCTGGCATCCGGATTCAGGGCTTTGCGATCAAACAGGCCGATCCGCCCAACAAGGTGATCGACGAGTTCAAAAAGGTGAGCGCGGCACAGCAGGAAGCCGAATCGAACCTCAACGAAGCCCGCACCTATGCCCAGCAGGTCACGGCACGTGCCCAGGCTGAGGCGGCTGAGTTCGATCTGAATTATGCCCAGTATAAGCTGGCTCCGCAGGTGACTCGTCGTCGCATGTATTATGAGACGATGGAGGCCGTGCTGGCGCGCACCAACAAGACCGTCGTCGAAACGCCCGGCGTGGTCCCTTATCTGCCGCTGCCGGCCGTCCGGGGCCGCGCGCCTGAACCGGCGCCCATGGCCCTGCCCAATCCAACGACGGGAGCAGGCCAGTGAACGCCGCGTTTTTCCGGAACCCGATTTCGATGGCAATCGCCGGGCTCGTCGCGCTGATCATCGCGATGAGTGCGTTTGTGATCGTGCCCGAAACCGAACAGGCCGTGATCCTGCGGTTCGAACAGCCGGTCGGCACGTACAACGTATGGAAGCCAAACGTACCGTTCGGTCGCACCGGTGCCGGCTTGCAGGTCAAGATTCCGTTTCTCGACAAGGTCGTGTGGATCGACAAACGCGTGCTGGATGTCGATCTCGAGAACCAGCAGGTGCTGTCGACCGATCAGCTGCGGCTTGAGGTGGATGCCTTTGCCCGGTTCCGCATCATCGATCCGTTAAAGGCGGTCGTTTCGACCGGCAGCAGCTCCGCCACCGAGGACCGCATTGCCGAACAACTTCGGCCATTGCTTGGCTCGGCGCTCCGGAACGAACTCGGCAAGCGGCAGTTTGCCGCGCTGCTCAGCCCGGAACGTGGCCAGGTGATGGATAATATCCAGGCCGGGCTCCAGCGGCTGGCGTCGCAATATGGCGTCCAGATCGTCGATGTTCGCATCAAGCATGCCGATCTGCCCGATGGCAGCCCGCTCGACAGCGCGCTCAACCGGATGCGAACGGCGCGCCAGCAACAGGCGGCCACGATCCGCGCACAGGGGCAGAAGCAAGCCCAGATCATCCGCGCCGAATCCGACGCCAATGCGTCGCGGATTTATGCTGAAAGCTTCAACAAGGATGCTGATTTCTACGATTTTTATCGCGCCATGAAATCATACCGCCAGACGTTCATCGGGGATGGCACTACGCCGCAGGGGGAAACCTCGATCGTGCTGTCACCCAACAATGAATATATGAAACAGTTTACGGGGCGCCCCCGCTGACAATGAGGCTGACAATCGGTTCATATTCAATCGCCGTTCATGCAGAAGAGGCCAGGAACGGCGGTCTTGCGACGGTCAAGAGAGGAATACACTAACGTGCGTTACGCTTATGCCATCACCAGCGCGGTCCTGTTGGGTGGAGCCGCCGCCGCCATGACGCTGCAGCCGCCCGCCACTGCCCAGACCGCCCAGAACGAACCCGGCGCAATGGCCGCATTAGCGCCCCGTGCCGGTGCGCCGATCAGCTTTGCCGATCTGGTCGCCAAACTGCAGCCGGCTGTGGTCAACATTTCGACCAAGCAAAGCATCAAGGTGCAGCAGGCGCCCGCCAACCCGTTTGCTGGCACGCCCTTTGCCGAATTGTTCGGCGGGCAAGGCCAGGGCCAGGGCACCCCGCAACCTCAGACGCGTGAAGCGCAGTCACTCGGTTCGGGCTTCCTGATTTCGGATGACGGCTATGTGGTGACGAACAACCATGTCGTCGCGCCGGGTGCGCGCGGGGCATCGGTCGATTCGATCACCGTCACGCTCACCAATCGCAAAGAATATAGCGCGAAGCTGATCGGGCGTGATCCGATCTCCGATCTGGCGCTGCTGAAGATCGAGGCGAAGGGCCTGCCATTCGTGAAGTTCGGCGATTCAGAGCGCACCCGCGTGGGTGATTGGATCATCGCGATCGGCAATCCGTTCGGCATCGGCAGCACCGTGACCGCGGGCATCGTTTCCGCGCTGCACCGTGCCACTGGTCAGGGCGGCGCCTATGATCGCTTTATCCAGACCGATGCGGCGATCAACCAGGGCAATTCGGGCGGGCCGATGTTCGACCTGAACGGCAACGTTATCGGCATCAACTCGCAGATTTTCGCGGGTCAGTCGGGCGGCAATATCGGCATCGGCTTTGCCATTCCGGCAGGCGAGGCCAAGCCCGTCATCGACAAGTTGATGCAGGGCACCACGATTGCCCGCGGTTATCTGGGCGTTGGGATGCGCCCATTGACGGAAGATGTCGCCGAGGCGCTAGGCCTGCCCAAGAACAGCGGTGAACTGATTCAGAGCGTGTCGCCGGGTGAACCAGCCGACAAGGCAGGCGTGATGGTTGGGGACGTTATCGTGGCGGTCAACGGCCAAGCCGTAACCCAGGACGCATCGCTCAGCTATCTGGTCGCCAATGTAAAGCCGGGCACGCGCATCCCACTCGAGATTATTCGTGCTGGCAAAAAGCAGACGATCAATGTCGTTGTAGGCACACGTCCATCGGAAGATGCCCTGATCGCTGCCGCAGGCGGGCAGCCGGGTGACGATGCGATGGGCCAGCCCGATAGTGATGGTCCGGCATCGCCCGTCGCCAACAAGCTGGGTCTCGCCGTGGTGCCGCTCACGCCACAGATTGCGCAGAACATCGGTGTCGATTCGACAGTAAAGGGTGTTGTCATCAGCGGCACCGATCCATCGAGCGATGCCGGGCAGAAGCTGAAGCGCGGCGATGTGATTGTCTCGGTCAACGGCACCGCCGTTACCACGCCCGCCGCACTCAGCGCGATCGTGGCGCAGGCCATCAAGGACGGTCGCCCCAGCGTGTTGCTCTATGTGCAGCGCCAGCGGCTTCCGGCCCAGTTCGTACCGATCAAGCTGAAAAAGTAACCCGCGCAACCGCGCGAACGATTGCGCCGCTTCGTCTCCCCCGAGACGGGCGGCGTTTTCGTCTCTTGCCGCCCTGCCCGTAATCGCGCGATAGCTGACATTCGGACCAGGGAGGCACTATGGCAGAAGGCACCAGCATCTATATCGGCACTGGCGGCGGGAAACCTCAGGCCCTCGAGCTGAAGCGCGCCAATCGCCACGGGCTGATCGCGGGCGCAACTGGCACCGGCAAGACTGTAACGGTGCAGGGCATTATCGAGGGGTTCTCGGCAGTGGGCGTGCCGTGTTTCGTCGCCGACGTGAAGGGCGATCTGGCCGGGCTAGCCATGGCCGGTTCGCCCACGACCAAGATGCACGAGATCTTCGCCACGCGTGCCAAGGAAATCGGCTATGACAGCTGGGCCTATGCCGACACGCCAGTGCAGTTCTGGGATTTGTTCGGCGAACAGGGCCACCCGATCCGAACGACGATTAGCGAAATGGGGCCGCTGCTGCTCGCGCGACTGATGGACCTGAACGAAGTGCAGGAAGGCGTGCTGACGATCGCCTTCACGGTCGCCGACAAGGAAGGGCTGCTGCTGCTTGATCTCGATGATCTGCAGGCGATGCTCGCGCATTGCGCAACCCGCGCGGACGAGCTGACCACCACTTATGGCAATATGTCAAAGGCGAGCATCGGCACGATCCAGCGCTCGCTGCTCCAGCTCCGCAGCCAGGGCGGCGAAAATTTCTTCGGCGAACCCGCGCTCGCCATGGCCGATTTTATCGCGTGTGACGACAAGGGCCGCGGTGTGGTGAACGTGCTTGCCGCGAGCAAGCTGATGCAGAGCCCCAAGCTCTATTCGACCTTCCTGCTCTGGCTGCTGAGCGAGCTGTTCGAGCATCTTCCCGAGATTGGCGATCCCGACAAGCCCGTGCTGTGCTTCTTCTTCGACGAGGCGCATCTGCTGTTCAACGATGCGCCCAAGGCGCTGCTCGAGAAGATCGAACAGGTCGTGCGGCTGATCCGATCGAAGGGCGTCGGCGTCTATTTCATCACCCAGAACCCCATCGATATTCCCGATACCGTCGCGGGTCAGCTCGGCAACCGCGTCCAGCATGCGCTACGCGCCTTCACCCCACGCGATCAGGCGGCGGTGAAATCGGCAGCGACCACGTTCCGCGCCAATCCAGGCGTTGATGTCGAAACCGTGATCACCGAGCTGAAGGTGGGCGAGGCATTGGTGTCGCTGCTCCAGCCTGATGGCGCGCCCTCCCCCGTCGAGCGCACTTTGATCAAACCGCCATCGTCGCGGGTCGGCCCGCTCGATCCCAAGGAACGCGGGGTGATGATCGCCACTGACGCGATCGGCGAGAAATATGACACGCGGATCGATGCCGATTCCGCCGAGGAATTGCTGGCAATCAAGGCCGCCGAGGCATCCGCTGCCGCCGCCGAGGCGAAGGCCGCAAGCGAGGCTGAAAAAGCCGCCGCTGCGCAGGCCAAGGTCGACGCGCGCGCCGCCAAGGAAGCCGAACGCGCGCGGATCGCGGCAGAGAAAGAAGCCGCTCGAAAGGAACGTGAAGCGGCCAAAGCTGCCGCCAACAGCCCGTGGAACAAGATCGCCACGTCCGCCACCCGCACCGCCACAACCACCATCACGCGGACGGTGGCGAATGAGGTGGCGAAACAGGTGTTCGGCACCGGCAGCAAGCGCGGTTCGTCGAGCGGCGGACTGATCGGCGGCATCGTGCGCGGTGTGCTCGGCGGGTTGTTCAAGGGGCGGTAGGGGAGGTTTAATCCCCGCATCGACCGTCACCCTGAACTCAGTTCAGGGTCCACCGCGCCTCTAGATCGACCAATGGTGAGGCGCGTTGGATGCTGAACCAAGTTCAGCATGACGGTTGATTGGTTTGGGCGGTTTGCCCTTTAGCGGCAGCGGACCTGATTGCTGTTCTGGTCAATCGCCCTGCCGGCCACGGCGCCGAGCGCACCGCCGAGCAGCGTCCCGACCGTGCGCGAACGACCGCCATCGATCACGTTCCCGAGGATACCGCCGCCAAGCGCACCGACGATCAGGCCGGTCGTGCCGTCGTTGCGACGGCAATAATAGCGGCCGTCGTTACCGCGATAGACCCGATCGTCAGCGGCAAGCACGCGCTCCTGATAATTGGGTCCATCGCGATAATAACGGGCCGGATCGTAATCGCCTTCGTCACGATCGGCGTAGCGCGGATCATTATTGCGCGAGTCGTTATACCGGGGATCATTGAAACGCGGATCGTTGTTGCGGGGATCGCGGAAGTTCGAGCGATTGTTCCGCGCGGCCTGATAACGATCAAATTCTGTGCGGAAAATTTGCATTTCGTTCTGAAAACGCTGCTGTGCTGCCTGAAAACGCTGATCTTCCTGCGCGGTTTGCGCGAAAACGGGGGTGGCAATCGCGACTGATGCGGTGGCGATGGCAGCGGCGATACGGGTGAAACGGTTCATGGCTCTCTCCTGGATGCTGCACCCATAACAGCTGAGTCCACCTAAACGTTGCATGAACGAAATTATTTGGTCTTTCCGGTCGCAATCTGCGCAAACGTGGACATTCGCCAAAGCTTTCGTGCCCAAAGGGTGGTCGCGGTCTTATCGCTCATTTCACCGGTGTTGCGTCCGGCCCCGTCCATGTCCAGGCGACGATCTTCCAGCCCGTGGCAAGCTTGCGCAGCGCAAAGGTCATCTGCGCCGCTTCGCGCATCGCCACGCCCTTTTGCGTGAAGGTGTAAACCGACGGCGCGATCACATAGGCGCGATCCCCCTCGATCAGCTCCCGCGTTGGCGCGCCGAGCACGACCTTGGGGTCGGTAATGCCCTTGGCGGCAGCATCCTTGGCGTAATCCGCGGCCCAGCGCTGCACGACATCATGTCCACCCCAGAAATAGGGTGCGACTTCATCGGTGATATGCGAGTCCCCGGCATGGGTCGCCGCGGCGGCGGCGATGTCGCCCTTGTTGAACGCTTCCAGAAACTGCGTGATGGGCGCTTCGACGGCGGCATCTTTGGCCAGCGCCGGCGTGGTGCCAGCAAGGATCAGCGCACCAATGATTGCGAATGATTTGAACATCACTATTTTCTCCCCCGTCAACTATACGCCGATCACATATGGCTCAACAGCGCCTCGATCGGGATGAACGCAAACGCAACCGAGCTATCCGCCACGCCGTACGGCAGGAACAATGTTTGCCCGTGGCGGATCGCGCCGCAGCTATAGACAACATTGGGCACATAGCCCTCTCGGTCCTGGTCCGCTGCTGCCAGAATCGGCTCACGCGTGCGGCCGATCACCTTCGATGGATCGGTCTTGTCGAGCAGTACGGCGCCGATCGAATATTTGCGCATCGCTCCGACTCCGTGGGTCAGCAGCAACCAGCCCTCGTCCAGCTCGATCGGCGGGCCACAATTGCCGATCTGGACCAGCTCCCATGGATAATGCGGTTCGAGCAGGCGCTCGCCCTCTTCCCAGTGGGTCAGTCTGTCCGATCGCAGCAAAAAAAGATTCTCACCGTCCTGCCGGCCAATCATCATATACTGGCCGTCGATCTTGCGGGGAAACAGCGCCATTCCCTTGTTGCGCGCCGCGCTGCCGCTCATCGGCACCAGATCGAACGCACGAAAATCACGCGTGCGCATCAGCTCCGACTGAATCATCGATCCGTTATAGGCGGTGTAGGTACCCAGCCATTCGAGGCTGCCATCGTCATGCGTAAACTGGACGAGGCGCAAATCCTCCAGCCCTTTGGACTGCGCCTGCGTGATCGGGAAAATCACCGTGCCCGATAGCGTAGAATCGCGGTGGCGATGTACCGTCACCGGCCCCTCTGGCATGGCCAGTTCGTCGCCTTCGATAATGTCAGTCGCCGTGGCAAAGGGAGGTTCGGGCGCGAGCTTCAGCTCGTTTCGTTCGGTGATGATGCCCTCTCGAAACGCGATCGATGAGATATGCCCTTCGCCCACCGCACGCATCGACATCAGAATGCGCTGCGACCCCTGCGGCATACCAGACTGGTCGAAATGCGGAACCGCGCTAGGGTTCATCAGCGCGGCGGCGGCGTAGCTATATTCGTGGCAGAAATAGGCGCCGATCAGTTGGCGCTTCTCATCATCAATCTCGCTGCCGTCGATTCCCAGCCGATCCTCAATTTCTTCGTAGCGGGTCATGAACACGCGGCGGGTTTGCCAGTGTCGTGCCTCGAAATCCTTGAGCACGACCTCGAGCTCCGCGCGCGTCTGTTCGCGGCTCATCGCCAGCACTTCGCGCACCAGCCGTTCGGTCCGGCTGGGCGCATTGCCATTAGCTTGCCAGGCGAGATGGAAGGGACGCACCACGACCCGTGAGGGATCGGCATGCAAGCGCAAACGATGGTTGAACACTTCCAGCACTGGTCGGCATGCCCCCAAAAACCATCACGCGATCACGGCACCAAGACATCCAGATCCGATCCGAACGGATCAGGCCACGGCGTGCGTTGGTCCTGCCACGGTTCCGGCCAGTTTTGAAAGGGATGAAATCGTGCACGATGCCAATTGCAGCGCCAAAATCGATTCCGCACCTTGGTTCCGGTTGATCCCGGTCGGGGTCAGGCCGTCGAAACAGCCGCCATCCTGTACTGTTGCCAAAGGCATATCCATGTCATTCAGCCCCAGAAACCAACGATAGGCCCGGGTAGCCTCATCGATCCAGCGGCAATCCTGGGTCGCCTGGTAGGCAGCGGCACACGCCTCAACTGTGGCCTGCGCCTCCAACGGTTGCTGATCGAACGGCAACGGCGGTGCATAGGCGCGGCCAAAACTTTCGGTGCCAACCGCGCGGAAACGACCCTCAGGCGAGGTCTGCTGTACCATAATCCAGTCCAGCGTCTTGACGCCGGTTTCGATCAAGTCTGCCCGATCAAGCGCCACGCCCGCGCGGATCATCGCCTCTGGCAGGCGGGCATTGTCATAGGCAAGGACGATCTCAAACCATTCCCATTCGGGCCGCCGCGCATCGGCGAGCAGCGCCAGATGATCAGCGCTGAACCGTTCGATGATCGCGCGGGCAAGGCCATGGCCCGGATGGCAATCAAGCATTTCGGCCGCGCCGAGCATTGCAAACGCCTGCGCGCGCGGGCTGCCCAGTTCGAACGCCATTGATGCCGTCATGTCGAACATCTGGACCGCCCAATCGCGATGTTTGGCCATCGTGGCAGTGCGCGCCGTCATCCCCAGCGCCCAAAGTGCGCGACCGTTCGAATCCTCTGACCCGAAATCCTCACACCAGGTGCGATCGAAATTCATAAAATTACGGAAGCGCTGGGCTTCGGGGTTCCAGGCGTATTGGATGAAAGACGCATAGATCGTCGTCCACTTATCCTGCGTCGCCTCGTCCAGCCCCGCCATCCGGCCGACCAGCATAAGCGCACGGGCATTATCATCGATGCAATAGCCATGGCGACGATCGGGAATCGAATAGATCGAATGCTGCAGCATCCCGGTCGAATCGCTCATCCGTTCAACGGCGGAAAAGTCAGGGACAAGCGGCGTCATCGCGGCGCCGGGGTGGCTCAGTCGCTTGGGTTGCGCGGCAATCATCGCCGTCATCTCACGCATCGCTGTTTCGACCAGCTGCGACCAGATCATCGTCCGGCCGCGCGCATAGGCGCGTGCCGAAAGCCGCGCGCGATTGCCGTCATTGCCAAGCAACGCGATGATTTCTCGTGCAAAGGCAGCGCTATCGCCAAAATCCACCAATACGCCGTGGCCATCGGCCAGTATTTCGGTCGCATGGACATAAGGCGTCGATACGACCGCCTTACCGACACCCACCGCATAGGAAAGCGTCCCTGAGGTGATTTGCGCGGGGTTGATATAGGGTGTGGCGTAGACATCAGCCGCCTGGAGATAATCGATCAGGTGGTCATGCTCGACAAAGGCGTCGATAAACTGGACGTGATCAAGCACCCCACGCGCTGCCGCCAACGCCTTCAGCCGATCTCGATACGCCTCGCCCTCATGCGCGACCAGATTGGGGTGGGTGGCGCCAAGCACGATATAGAGCGCATCGGGTTGTGCCGCGATAATCGCGGGCATCGCCTCGATCAGCGTCTCGATACCCTTATTGGGCGCAAGCAGACCGAAGGTGAGCACGGTCTTGCGCCCCTCCCACCCGAAGCGCGGCTTGAAACTGTCGGGATCGGCAAAGGGACGATCGGGCACGCCGTGCGGGATCATCACTACTGCTTTGCCGCTGAAACCGTGGACGCGGTGGAGAATGTCGCGCCCGCGCTCCGCCATGACGATCACGCGTGCACTCCGCCGCAACAGACCTTCCATCACCCGGCGCTCATCGGGGCTTGGTTTTTCAAGGATGGTGTGAAGCGTGACAATGACGGGCAGCGAAATTCGATCGAGCATTGTCAGGATGAAATCACCCGCACGACCGCCGAAAATGCCATATTCGTGCTGCAGCCAAACCGCCTGAGCCCCGCTCGCCTCAATTGCTCGCGCTGCCTCCAGATATGCGGCCAGATCATGCTGGGCGATGGCAGCCGTCACGTCGGACGGATAATCATAGCGACCAGGATGATCGTCCATCGCGTATACATCGACGCGCATGGCCGGATATTCAGCCTTCAGCGCATGAAATGTGTCCGTGGTATAGGTCGCCAGACCGCATTGGCGCGGCAGAAAATTGCCGATCAAGGCAATATGGCCAATGCCCGATCCGATTGCCGATACCTGCTCCATACGCACGCCCTTTCACGAGCCTAACGATGGATCCTGCATGGACCCTTCGTTAACAGAAACTGCTGCCACGCAATATGGTTGCAATAATGTTGCAACGCAACATGATTAGCCGATCGAGACGCTAAGGCTCAGCCGCGTCCGCGATACCCCGGCACATCCTGCGCCGGAATCCAGACATTTTCAGGCGGCGCACCAGTCTGCCAAAATACATCGATCGGAATGCCGCCGCGCGGATACCAATAGCCACCGATCCGCAACCAAACCGGCTGCATTTCCTCCGCGAGTCGCTGGCCGATGCCGACCGTGCAATCCTCGTGAAAGGCCTGATGGTTGCGGAACGCGCCCAGAAACAGCTTGAGCGATTTCGATTCGACGATCGTCGCTGCCGGCACATAATCGATCACCAGATGCGCGAAATCGGGCTGTGCGGTCACCGGGCAAAGCGACGTGAATTCTGGCGACACGAACCGCACCATATAGGGGCTGCCGGGGCGCGGATTAGGCACGTAATCGAGCGTCGCGGCTTCGGGCGATTCAGGCAGGGCGCTCGCCTGGCCAAGGAATTTGGGTGTCATCCGCTGGCATTTATCGCGGGGCACGCCGAAAGGAAATGATGACCACGCTGATTCCCATCCTGGGCGACCAATTGTCGATGTCGTTATCCAGTCTGCGCGATGCCGATCCGGCAACCTCCAGCCTGCTGATGGTCGAGGTGATCGAGGAAGCCACCTATGTTGTCCATCACAAGCGCAAGATCGCGTACATCTTTTCGGCGATGCGGCACCATGCCGATGCGTTGCGCGATGCCGGATGGCGGGTCGATTATGTGCCGCTCGATGATTCGAACAACAGCGGCAGCTTTACGGGAGAAGTGGCGCGCGCGATTGCTCGGCATGCGCCCGACCGGATAGTCGTAACGGCAGCGGGCGAATGGCGGGTGGCCGCGATGATCGACAGCTGGGAAACCTTGTTCGGTATCCCCGTCGATGTGCGACCGGACACGCGTTTCATCGCCACGCTCGACGAATTCGCGGCATGGGCCAAGGGGCGCAAGCAATGGCGGATGGAGTATTTCTACCGAGACATGCGCCGCAAGACCGGGCTGCTGATGGACGGCGACAAACCCGTCGGCGGCGACTGGAATTTCGACAGCGAAAACCGCAAAGCCGCGCCGCGTGATCCGGCGATGCCGCGCCCGCTGTCGTTCGCGCCCGATGCGATCACTCGGGAAGTGTTGGCGCTGGTCGCCGATCGCTTTACCGATCATCCGGGGTCGCTCGACGGGTTCGACTTCGCGGTGACGCGCGCGGATGCCCTTGCCCAGCAGGCGCATTTCCTGGCGCACGCCCTGCCCCGCTTCGGCGATTATCAGGATGCCATGCTCAGCGGCGAACCGTTTCTGTGGCACTCGCTGCTGTCACCCTACATCAACAGCGGGCTGCTCGGTCCGCTCGAACTCGCGCAAGCGGTGGAGGCGCGGTTCCACGACGGCGATGTGCCGATCAACGCCGCCGAAGGATTCATCCGCCAGATCATCGGCTGGCGCGAATATGTACGCGGGATCTACTGGCATGAAGGCCCCGATTACGCGACCCGCAACTTCCTGAACGCCACTCGCCCGCTGCCCGATTTCTATTGGACCGGTGACACCGACATGCACTGCTTGTCACAGGCGATCGGCCAGACGCTCGATTTCGCCTATGCTCACCATATCCATCGGCTGATGATCACCGGCAATTTTGCGATGCTGATCGGCGTCGATCCGGCCGAGGTGCATCGCTGGTATCTGGCGGTTTATGCCGATGCTTATGAATGGGTCGAGCTCCCCAACACGCTGGGGATGAGCCAGTTCGGCGATGGCGGGCTGCTCGCGTCGAAACCCTATGCCGCGTCGGGCGCGTATATCAACCGCATGTCCGATTATTGCGGGCGCTGCCGGTATGACGTGAAACAGCGCACCGGGCCCGATGCCTGCCCGTTCAACGCGCTCTATTGGGATTTCCTGGCGCGCAACGCTGAAAAACTGGCAGGCAACCAGCGGCTTGCGATGCCGTATCGCAACTGGGCCAAAATGACACCGCAAGGTCAGGCCGAATTACGCGCATCGGCGGCAAGTTTTCTGGATCGTCTCGACGGGGCGCAAGTCGAGCGCTAGGGAACGCCAACAAAGAATCCAGGAGACGATGATGGACGCGTTGGTAACGACCGAATGGCTGGCAGCCGAGTTGCAGGCAAGCGACCTGCGTATCGTCGATGCGACCTATTTCCTTGCCGATCATGGTCGCGATGCGCTCGCCGAATATGAAGCCGCGCACATTCCCGGCGCGGTGTTCATGGACCTGGCCGAAATCGCCGATACGTCGAGCCCGCTGCCGACGATGCTGCCCTCGCCCGAAAAATTCGCGAGCCGCATGCAGTCGCTCGGGCTGGGCGATGGCAGCCGCATCGTGCTGTACGACGATTCTCCGCTGCACACGGCCGCGCGCGCATGGTGGATGCTGCGCACATTCGGCGCGCATGACGTCGCGATTCTCGATGGCGGCATTGCCAAGTGGAAGGCCGAGGGGCGCGCGACGAAGAGCGGCAAGGAAACGCTGCGGCACCGCCACTTCACCGTCTGGGCCGATGACAAGGGCGTCCGCACGCTCGCGCAGATGAAGGCCAATGTCGAAACCGGCGCCGAACAGGTGATGGACGCCCGTTCCGCGGCACGCTTCACCGGCCAGGAGCCCGATCCGCGCCCCGCGACGATGCCGGGCCATATTCCGGGGTCGAAGAACATTCCTTACGGCCAATTGTTCAACGCCGACGGCACCTGGAAACAGGGCGACGCACTGAAATCGGTGTATACCGACGCCGGTATCGATTTGTCGCGCCCGCTGGTCGGCACCTGCGGATCGGGCATCACCGCATCGGTTCTGGTGTTCGGCGCGCATCTGCTCGGCACCGAAGCGGCGCTGTATGACGGCAGCTGGTCCGAATGGGGTGCAGACCTCTCCACGCCAAAGGCAACGGGCGCTGCATGAGCGAACAGGGCGGTGGCCCGGCGAACAAAAACCGGCGCGGTGACGCGACCCGGGTCGTCAACGCCGGTCGCCGCCCCGAATGGACCGCGGGTATCGTCAACCCGCCGGTCTGGCGCGCCTCGACGATTCTGTACGACAATGTCGCCGATCTGCGCGCGGCGGGCCGCGATACGCACCACCGCCTGTTCTATGGCCGCAAGGGCACGCCGACCCAGTGGTCGCTCGCCGACGCGCTGACCGAGCTCGAACCCGGCGCGGAGGGCACCTTCCTGTACTGCTCAGGCGTTGCGGCGATTGCCGGAGCGTTGCTGTCGGTGCTGTCGCCCGGTGACGAGCTGTTGATGGTCGACACCGCCTATGACCCTAGCCGATCAATGGCGATGGGGTTGCTCAAGCGGATGGGCATCACGACGCGTTTTTACGATCCGATGATCGGGGCGGTTATCGCCGACCTGATCGGCGACCGGACCCGTGCCATCCTGATCGAAGCACCCGGCAGCCTGACCTTTGAGGTGCCCGATCTGCCCGCCATCATCGCGGCGGCGAAGGCGCGGAGCGTGGTGACCTTGCTCGACAATACCTGGGCGACGCCGTTGTTCCTGCCCGCGATCGCCATGGGCATCGACCTCTCGATCCTGGCGTGCACCAAATATATCGTCGGCCATTCGGATGCGATGCTCGGATCGGTAACCGCCGGGCCCGGCCATTTCGCGGCACTCCGCGATACCGCGTTCCAGCTCGGGCAGATTGCCAGCCCCGATGATTGCTGGCTGGGGTCGCGCGGGTTGCGCACACTCGCGCTGCGGCTGGGACAGCATCAGGCATCGGCGCTGGAGATTGCCCACTGGCTCAAAACCCGGCCCGAAGTGGCGCGCGTGTTCCACCCGGCGCTGCCCGATTGCCCCGGCCACGCGCATTTCCTCCGCGATTTCAAGGGATCGTCAGGGCTGTTCGCCTTCGAGC
Organism: Sphingomonas sp. 28-62-11; assembly: GCF_002278865.1. Taxonomy (NCBI): domain Bacteria; kingdom Pseudomonadati; phylum Pseudomonadota; class Alphaproteobacteria; order Sphingomonadales; family Sphingomonadaceae; genus Sphingomonas; species Sphingomonas sp. 28-62-11. The sequence continues at coordinate 22,809 of NZ_NCGB01000005.1, forward strand.
TGAACGGCGGGACCGACAAGGCGCGTGCGGCCCTGATCGACGGGCTGGCGCTGTTCGGCATCGGCTATAGCTGGGGCGGGTTCGAAAGCCTCGCACTGCCGGTCGATCCGCAGCGGTACCGCACCGCCACCACGCCCGATTTCAACGGGCCGCTCGTGCGCCTGAGCATCGGACTGGAAGACCCGGCCGATCTGATCGCCGATCTGGCGGCGGGGCTTGAGCGCTTTCGGGCGGGATAGCGGAAACACCATAACAAACAGCGCTTGCCAATCACGGCGATAATCGCAACCACGCAGGTGAGTGGTGATCGTGAGGGCGATTGACGCATGAGCGGGTTCGAGTTCGTTTTTTCGCTGTTCGGCCTGTTGCTCGGCCTTGCCCTTGCCGAGGGGCTGGGTGGACTTTCCCGGTCGATCAAGGCGGGGCACCGGGTACGGATCGGCTGGTCGACAGCGCTGCTCGGCATCTTCGTCTCGTGCGACGTCGTCACCTTCTGGATGTATGGCTGGGCGCTGCGGGATCGGCTGCCGATCAGCTGGCCGGTGCTGTTCGGCGGCTTTGTGGTGACGGCGATCTATTATGTATCGACGTCGCTGATCTTCCCGGATGACCTTTCGGACTGGGACGATCTCGACGCGCATTTCGACAAGCATCGGCGCAAGGTGCTGGGCGGGATTTTCATCTGCAACGTCGTGCTGCTTGCAACGGTGATCGGGCTTGGCGCGACTTCATCTGGCCTTGACCTGCGATCGTCGATCCTGACCTGGTCATTCTTTCCCGTCACGCTGATTGCCATCATCACCGCGGATCGCCGCATCATCCTTGCCTGTCTGGCCTGGCTGATCGCGCTCTATCCCCTATCAGCGGTCTGGACGTGAGCTTTCTGGCTTTCGTTACAGACTTCGGTTTTTAGGTCACAACGAGCGCCGAATCTGTGTCGAGACCCTTAACCTAGATTTCCGAGGCGTTGCTCGCCGGTTGGCCACTAGGCAATGCAGCGGTTACTTCGGGGTCGAGGTCGTCGCTGCCTGGCCGTCGCCCTCAGGCGCCGCCACGATGTCGCGCGTGGTCGATCCCTTGTCGACGACCGTCGTTTCGGGATCGCCCACATCCGAACGGATACCGGGGCTCGCAACATCATTGCCGGCCGAGCGCAGCAGGGCGCTTTCCGATGCACTGCGGGCCGCCGCACCACCAAACATCGCTTCAAGCGCAAGCGCGCTTGGGCCGGTATCCTGCGGGCGCGCAGCGCCGGGCTTAGGCGGGGTAAGCGAATAATCGGGCGGAATGACAAGCGGCGCTTGGCGCGCCACTGCAAATTCATCGGGCCGCGCACGGTTTAGGCCCGAGCCGCCGCCGCAGGCGCTGAGGAAAACGGTCAGGCCCAGGCCCAGTACGAGCCCTGTGAGTTTACGCATTGCCATTCTCCACTGAAACTTTCGCCGCCGGCCTATCGCGCACCAGGATCGCGCGCACCAACAGCACCAATACACCTATCGTAATCGCCGCATCGGCCAGATTGAAGACCAAAAACGGGCTCCACTCGCCAAAGTGCAAATCCGCAAAATCGACCACATAGCCCAACCGGGCACGATCGATGATGTTCCCCAGCGCCCCGCCAAGCACCAGCCCTAGCGCCAGCTGATCCTGACGGTTGCGTTCGCGAAACAGCCAGACGAGCACGCCTGCGGCGATCGCCGACGTCAGCGCTACCAACGCCCAGCGCGCGCCATCGCTGCCCGCCGTCAGCAGCCCGAGCGATACGCCCTCATTCGCCACAAAGCGAATGCGGAAAACTGGCAAGAGTTCGATCGTCCGTCCGGCGAGCACGTCCAGACCAAGCACATCGGTGACGATGAATTTGGTCGCCTGATCGAGCAGAAAAACGATCGCGGCCGCTGCAAGCCCGATCAGGGGGAACTGCTTCATGCCACCACCTCGCTGCACCGGTTACACAATGCCGCATCCTCTACCACATCAGGCAGCAGCCGCCAGCAGCGGCCGCATTTGGCATAATCGGTGCGCATGACGGACACAGTATCGCCCTTCGTCACTTTCGCCACGATGAATATCTCCGCAAGCGCATCGGCATCGATCGGCAAGGTCGGCACCGTCACCTCGGCCTCCAGGCTGGAGCGGACGATCTTGTCACGCCGCAGCGGCTCGATCGCCTCGGTCACCTGTTCCCGCAGCGCCCGCAGATCGGCCCAGTTGGTGCCGAGCATCGCGTCACCCGGCTGGGGCGGCAGTTCGGGCCATTCGAGCAGATGCACCGAGCTATCCTCGCTAGGAAAGCGCGTCTGCCAGATTTCCTCGGCGGTGAAGACCAGCACCGGCGCGGCATAACGGACCAGCGCGTGGAACAGGATGTCCATCACGGTGCGCACCGCACGGCGCTTCACGCTGTCGGGCGCGTCGCAATAGAGGCAATCCTTGCGGATATCGAAATAAAAGGCCGACAGATCCTCATTGGCGAAATCGGTCAGCAGCCGGACATAGCTGTTGAAATCGAAATCATCCACCGCGACCTTCAGCTTGGCGTCCATGTCCGCGAGCAGGAACAGCACATAGCGTTCGAGCTCGGGCATCTGGCCGACCGGCAGCCGTTCGGCCTCATCGAACCCGTCAAGCGCGCCGAGCATGTAGCGGAAGGTGTTGCGCAGCTTGCGATACTGATCGGACACGCCATTCAGGATTTCCTTGCCGATTCGGTGATCCTCGGTGAAATCGACGGTCAGCGCCCAGAGCCGCAAGATATCGGCGCCACTCTCCTTCATCAGATCGAGCGGGTTGATCGTGTTGCCCAGGCTCTTGGACATTTTCATGCCCTTCGAATCCATCGTGAAGCCGTGGGTGAGCACCGCCTTGTACGGCGCATGCCCGCGCGTGCCGCAGCTTTCGAGCAACGACGACTGGAACCAGCCGCGATGCTGATCCGAGCCTTCGAGATAGAGATCGGCGGGCGGCCCCTGATAGCCCTCAGGCCGTAACATATCGGGCCAGCGACCGCTTTCCAGCACAAAGGCGTGGGTGCAGCCGCTGTCGAACCACACATCGAGAATATCGGTCACGCGCTCATAATCGGCGGCGTTATACTCGTTGCCGAGCAGCGTTTGCGCCGCCTCATCGGTCCAGGCATCGACGCCCTTTTCGTGCACCGCAGCGATGATCCGCGCGTTGACGGCAGGGTCGCAGAGATATTGCCCGGTCTTGCGATCGACGAACAGCGTGATCGGCACGCCCCAGGCGCGCTGGCGCGACAGCACCCAGTCGGGGCGGCCCGCAACCATCGCGGTGATGCGGTTCTGGCCTTTGGCAGGGAGCCAACGCGTGGCCTCGATCGCCGCGAGGGCGCGGTTGCGGAGGGTGTCGCCTGTAGCTGCGTGCCCTTCGACTACGCTCAGGGCGAACGGCTGTTGGGAGTTAGCGCCCTTCTCCCCGTTCGTGCTGAGCGAAGTCGAAGCACCCGCACCGCCCAGATCTTTATCCATCGGCACAAACCATTGCGGCGTGCAGCGGAAGATGACCTTTGCCTTCGACCGCCAGCTATGCGGGTAGCTGTGCCTGAAGTCATCGCTCGCCGCGAGCAGCCCGCCGCTCGCGCGCAGGTCCGAACAGATCGGGCCGTCCGCTGCCACGAACTTCTTGTTGATGACCGAGCCCTGCCCGCCGAGCCAAGCCCAATCCTCCCGGTACATCCCCGCCGCATCGACCGCGAAAACGGGCTCGATGCCATGCGCCTTGCACAGCAGAAAATCGTCCTCGCCGTGATCGGGGGCCATATGGACGAGACCGGTGCCTGCGTCGGTGGTGACGAAATCGCCGGGCAGGAACGGCCGCGGCCGCAGGAAGAATTCGGCGAGCGGGGAATTGGGATCGATATTCAGCTCCGCCCCTTCTCCACTACCCACGTCACCCCGGGCTTGACCCGGGGTCCCGCTGCCTTCCTCCGACGTCGCCGAGAAGCGGGACCCCGGCTCAAGGCCGGGGTGACGGTAGAGGTTGGCCATTGGGTGGCGAGCGGTGGCGCCAGTGAGTTGCGAGCCCCTGATCGAAGTACCAGCACGGTCCCACTTAAATGTGTCTTGCGCCCCAAGGCGCTCGAGCGTGTTCTGCACCCTGTTCAAGAACGGGATCAACAAGTCCGCCGCGATCAAGAGCTTAGTTGCGCCGAATGGACATGGCAATTCATTGTCAGAGCCGTATTCCAGAACGACGTACTCAATCTCCGGCCCATAAGCCAAAGCCTGGTTCACCGGGATCGTCCATGGCGTCGTCGTCCAGATCACCGCATAGGCGCCGACCAGCTCCGGCGCATTGGGCGCGTCGATGATCTCAAACGCCACGTCGATCTGCGTCGACACGACATCCTCATACTCAACCTCAGCCTCGGCGAGCGCGGTCTTTTCGACTGGCGACCACATCACCGGCTTCGCGCCGCGATAGAGCTGGCCGCTCTCGGCGAACTTCATCAGCTCGGTAACGATCGTCGCCTCGGCCTGGAAATCCATCGTCAGATACGGATGATCCCAGTCGCCATTGATGCCGAGCCGCTTTAGCTGCTCGCGCTGCGTGTCCACCCAGTGTTGCGCGTACGCCCGGCATTCGGCGCGAAACTCGGCCGCGGGCACCTCATCCTTGTTCAGCTTCTTGGCGCGATACTGTTCCTCGACCTTCCACTCGATCGGCAGGCCGTGGCAGTCCCAGCCAGGCACATAGGGCGCGTCCTTGCCGAGCAGGCTCTGCGTGCGGCAGACGGTGTCCTTCAGGATGTGGTTCAGCGCATGGCCGATATGCATGTCGCCATTCGCGTAAGGCGGGCCATCGTGCAGGATGAACTTCTCGCGCCCGCGCCGGGCATCACGCAGCCGATCATACAGCCCCAGCGCCTGCCAGCGCGCCAGAATCGTCGGCTCCTTTGCGGGCAGGCCGGCCTTCATCGGAAAGTCGGTCTTCGGCAGGAAGACGGTGTCGCGATAATCCGTCGCTGGAACGGACGCTGCGTCGGGTGTGGGATCGTTGATTTCAGTCATCGGAGGGTCGCTCTATCGCCTCTGGCGGCGTTCGTCACCCGTCACAATGCAGTCACGCCTTTACTGGCTTGAAATTACACCGAATCAAACTAATTACGCCCCCGAATCCAACCCGGAGCCCAGCATGAATGCGTCGATTCTTCTTGCCGCGTTGAGCATTGCAGCGGTCGATGCGGGCGTAGCCGATGCTTCCGATACGCTGGAAACGCCGGTGATGACCGTATCGGCCATCGCCGATGCCGATGCCGATGCCGATGCCGATGCGGAAGGTCAGGCGGCACCAGCCGCGCCGCTGCGTGGGATGACGTTCGGGCCCTTTCCTCCGGCTTGGCAAATCGATGTGGGGCCCGGGGTGCTCGCCATTCCCCGGTTTCCGGGCAGCGATGGCTTGCGCGTGCTGCCGGTGCCGCAGCTGGATATCCGCTACAAGAACCAGTTCTTCGCCTCGATCCAGTCAGGCATTGGCTATAACCTGCTCAACACCAGGCGCTGGCGAGCCGGACCGATCCTGCGGCCCGATTTCGGTCGCACGCGCAGCGACATTGCGGTCTTTCCCGGCCTGAATAAAATCAATATCGCGCCTGAATTTGGCGGATTTCTGACGTATCAGCCGTCATTCTTCACATCGGTGCAGCTGGAAGTGCGTCAGGCGGTCGGCGGTCATGACGGGCTGGTCGCTGATCTCACGCTGCGCAAAATTGCGCTGAAGGGGAAATGGACATTGGGCTATGGCGGGCGCGTGCGCTTTGCCGATGCCACCTATCTGCGCGCCTATCATGGCGTGACGCCGGCGCAGTCGATCACCAGCGGGCTGCAGGCCTATCGGCCCGGGGCAAGCTTTACCGATGTGGGCGTATCGGGTTTCGCTTCGCGCCGGATTGGCGGCAACTGGAGCGTGAACGCCTTTGGCAGCTATGCCCGGCTGATCGCCGACGCCGCCCGATCGCCGATTTCAAAGAGCACGTTCGGCAGCCGCAACCAGATCACGCTTGGCGCGTCGATCAGCTATCGATTCCGGTTCGACTAGGCGACGGCCGCCAACACCACCCGCGCCGCCGCGCAATCGGCATCCATCTGCGCGACCAGCGCGTCGAGACCATCGAACTTCGCTTCCGGGCGCAGATAGGCGATCAGCTCGACTTCGATCGGCTGGCCATACAGATCCTCTGCGAAATCGAACAGGAACACTTCGAGCAGTTCCTTGGGCGGATCGAAGGTCGGGCGCACGCCGATATTGGCCGCGCCGTCCACCACCCGCCCATCGGCCAGCCGCGCGCGGACTGCGTAGATGCCGTAGGCGGGGCGCAGATAGGTCCCCATATCAATATTGGCGGTGGGATAGCCGATCGTGCGGCCGACTTTGTCGCCGTGCTGCACGGTGCCCGCAATCGCGAAGGGCCGGGTCAGCAATCGCGCCGCCCCCGCCGGATCGGCCCCCTGCAACAGCGCGCGGATGCGGCTGGAGGAAACCACTTCGTCCGATGCCGTTACTGGCCCGACAGTATCACAGCTAAAGCCATTCGCCGCGCCCAGCGTGGCGAGCACCTGCACATTGCCGCCACGCTTTGCACCAAAGGTGAAGTCTTCCCCCGTCACCACGCCCGCCACGCCGAGATTGGCGACCAGGCATTCATCGACGAACGCCGCCGCGCTCAGCCGGGCCAGCACTTCATCGAAATGCAGCACGACCATGGCATCAGCCCCGGCTCCGGCGAACAGTCGCAGCCGCTGATCGAGCGTGGTCAGGCGGAACGGTGCGGTATCGGGTTTGAAATAGCGCACCGGATGCGGATCGAACGTCGCGACCAAAGCGGACACACCGCGCGCCCTGGCGAGCGCCACCGCACGCCCCACGACCGCCTGGTGCCCCAGGTGAAATCCATCGAAATTGCCGAGCGCCACAATGCCGCGGCGATAGCGCTGGGGCACTGGCGCACCCCCGTCGAGACGCTCCATGCGCGCGGCTATACGGGCGCGATGGCGCGTGCGCTAGCCATCACGGCTGCGGCACCATGCCGGCGCGAAGCACGCGCAGCACATTGCCGCCCATCACCTTGGCGATCTCGTCACGGGTAAAGCCGCGATCGACCAGCGCCTGTGTGACGACCGCCAGCTGCGACACATCGAACGCCGTCGTCACCGCGCCGTCGAAATCGGATCCCAGCCCGACATGATCGATCCCCACCAGATCGCGGACATGCGCGATTGCCGCTGCCGTGCCGCGCGGATCGGTGCCACAGATTGCGGCATCCCAATAACCGATGCCGATCACGCCGCCTGTTTTGGCGATGCCCCTGATCTCGTCATCGGTCAGGTTCCGGTTGACCTTGCACACCGCCTGCACGCCGCCATGGCTGGACACGATCGGGCGTTTCGCCATCGCGATCACCTCGGCGACCGCCCGATGGCTGCTATGCGCGATATCAACGACCATGCCGATCTTTTCCATCCGCCGCACGACCTGCCGACCGAGCGGGGTCAGCCCGCCCTTGACGACGCCGTGCATCGATCCCGCCACTTCATTGTCGAAGAAATGCGCGAGCCCCGCCATCCGGAACCCCGCCGCATAAAGCCGGTCGAGATTGCCGAGCTTGCCCTCGATATCCTGCAACCCTTCCACCGACAGCAGCCCGCCAACCGCAGGCGACCCGTTCCGCCGATCCGACAGCAAAGCGTCGAGATCGGCGGGCGTTAGGATGACGCGCAGATTGCCCTTTGACGCCGCAGCATAGGTTTTCAGCTTTTCGGCGTGCCACAGCGAGCGTTCGAGCAGCGACGTCCAGGTCCGCACCGGCTGGCGCTGCGCCACCGTCAGCAGCGTGATGTTATCGCTATCCGCCGCATTGGCATCGTAATTCTGGCCCTTGGGCGTCTTGGTGACAGACGAAAAGACCTGCAGCGCGACATTGCCCGCCATCAGCCGGGGCAGATCGACCTGCCCCTGATCGGATCGTTCGAGCAGATCGCGGCTCCACAGCAGCGGATCGGCATGCATGTCAGCGATGCTGAGCGTCTGGTGCAGCGCGCGGGTCTGTGCGGTCACCTTGGGCAGTGGGACGGGCACGACCTTGTTCATCGATCGTTCGACCATGCCGGGCGCGAACGCGAAAAAGGCGATGGCGGCGATGACGATCAGGATGAGCAGGCCCAGGACTATCCGGCGGATCATTCATTCCCTCCCCAAGGTGACGAAGCGATAGCCAGGGCGCGCGCCGTCTGCGGGGTGATCCTCAGCCGCGAGCACCGCGAATCCCTCCAGCGATGGCGCCACCGTATCGCCTTGCGGTGACAGATGCACTTCGGTCAGTTCGATCCGCTGTGCCAGAGGGAGAAACAGCGCGTAAATCTCCGCACCACCGATGATGGCGATATCGCCCGGCCCGGCCAGCGCCAGCGCTTCAGCCACCGAATGCGCGACCTGTGCCCCCGTAGCACGCCAGCCTGCGTCGCGCGTCAGCACGATGTGTCGCCTGCCGGGGAGCGGACCAGGGAAGCTCTCGAATGTCTTGCGGCCCATGATCATCGGCTTGCCCATCGTCATCGCCTTGAAGCGCTTCAGATCGGCGGGCAGGTGCCAGGGCATTTTGCCTTCATGCCCGATCACCCCATTATCGGCGCGGGCGAGGTATAGCGTCAGGGTCTGCGGATCGGCCATCGCCTGCTTATGCGAGGGCGCGCGGCGCGTGCCAAGCGCAGCGTTATCCGTTCAGCGTCAGCGCAATGCTCACAGGGCCAATCCGCGCATCGAGAATGGCGTGCGACGTCGCAGGAGACAGCTTGGGGGTCGCAGGCTTGGGCTGCCGATCCCCCGCCGTGCCAATCACCAACGCGGCCAGCACCAGCGCGACATACAGGTTTCTCATTGCCCGATTCCCTCGATCACATCTCGTGATTACGCATGTAATCGTCACTCTTGAACGCGGGATGAACAGGCCTGTTCAGACCGCGACGGGCGCGGCGATATGCGGCTGGGCGACGTAATCGATCAGCTTGAAATCTTCATATTCATAGCCGTCGATACCGTCCGGTTTGCGCAGGATTTCCAGCCGCGGCGGCGGACCGGGCGTGCGCGTCAATTGCAGCCGGGCTTGCTCCAGATGGTTGAGGTAGAGATGGCAATCGCCGCCGGTCCAGATGAACTCGCCGACCTCCAGGTCGCATTGCTGCGCGAGCATGTGGGTGAGTAGCGCATAACTCGCGATGTTGAACGGCACGCCCAGAAACACGTCCGCCGATCGCTGGTAAAGCTGCAGGCTCAGCTTGCCGTTGGCGACATGCGTCTGAAACAGGCAGTGGCACGGGGCGAGCGCCATCGCGTGCAGGTCGCCAGGGTTCCAAGCGCTGACGATCTGGCGGCGCGACGCGGGATTGGTTTTGATCTGGGTAATCAGCTCGGCGATCTGGTCGATCGACCGGCCATCGCTTGCCGCCCAATCGCGCCATTGCTTGCCGTAAATGGGGCCGAGATCGCCATCCGCACGCGCCCATTCATCCCAGATGCCGACCTTGCGTTCCTGCAGCCAACGCACATTGGTGTCGCCGCGCAGGAACCACAGCAGCTCGACGATGATCGAGCGCAGGTGGAGCTTCTTGGTGGTCAGCGCCGGGAAGCCCTGGGCGAGATCGAAGCGCATCTGGTGGCCGAACACCGATAAGGTGCCGACGCCGGTGCGGTCTGCGGTCTCGACGCCGGTGTCGAGGATGCGCTGCATCAGATCGAGATAGGCGCGCACCGCTTCAGCCTTCTTTGCAGGCTTTGATCGCGCGCGGATCCGGGCGCGGGCCGCGCGTGCGGAACGATGCCATATAGCCCCCCGCCGATGGCATTTCGCTCATCGACACTTGCTCATAGCCGATGGCAGCGAACTCACATTTCAGCAGGGCAGGCGGGGTGCCATGGTTCTGGGTCGGGCGGTTGGCGTCGACAACGATGACCAGCCCGTCGGGCTTCAGCGCGGGCCGCATTCGCCACAGAAATTCGTAGGGCTCGCCGATCTCGTGATACATGTGCACCATCAGCACCCGGTCGAAGCTGTTTTCGGGCAGCTTTGGATCGGCGGGTTCGCCCAGACGCACGCTGACGCTCTGCAGACGTTCGCGGACTACGCGCTGGGCAAGCGAATCGCGGACTTCGGGCACGATATCCTCGGCGAGTACACGCCCGTCCTTGCCGACGCGTTCGGCGAGGCGGATGGTGTAATAACCCTCGCCCGCGCCGATATCCGCCACCGTCATGCCGGGCTTGATCCCGGCCTTGTCCATCACTTCATCGGCTTCGTTCAGCCGGTCGCGCGATTCCTCGTTCGACCAGCGTGATGAGACGATCCGGGCGACCGGGCGATCGGCGGCGGGGAACGGGCCAGCGCCGTCGCCGCCCGATGCCATCGTGCCCGCACCGACATCGCACGCCGCGATCAGCACCAATGCGCCAAGGATCGCTGCGCGGCGCACGCTAGTCGACATCCTCGACTTCGACCGTCTCACCCGTCACGCGCTGAGACAGTGCCGCCGCCATGAATGGATCGAGCGCCCCGTCGAGCACATCGCCGGGGGCGGTCGAGACGACCCCCGTGCGGAGGTCCTTCACCATCTGGTACGGTTGCAGCACATAGGAGCGGATCTGGTGACCCCAGCCGATATCGGTCTTGGTATCGTTTTCCGCATTGGCTGCAGCCTCACGAATCGCCAGTTCGCGTTCGTACAACCGCGCGCGGAGCTGGTTATAGGCTTCCGCCTTGTTCTTGTGCTGCGATCGCTGATTCTGGCACTGCACGACGATGCCGGTCGGGATATGCGTGATGCGCACCGCCGAATCGGTGGTGTTGATGTGCTGCCCGCCCGCACCCGATGCGCGGTAGGTATCGATGCGCAGGTCGCTCTCGTTATAATCGACCTCGATATTGTCGTCGATCACCGGGTACACCCAGACGCTGGCAAAGCTGGTGTGGCGCCGCGCCGCGCTGTCATAAGGGCTGATGCGGACGAGGCGGTGCACGCCGCTTTCGGTCTTGGCATAGCCGTAAGCGTTTTCGCCCTTCAGCAGCAATGTGGCGGACTTGATACCCGCCTGCTCGCCTGAATGCTGGTCGATCAGTTCCACCTTCATGCCACGGCGTTCGGCCCAGCGCGTATACATGCGTTGCAGCATGCCCGCCCAATCCTGGCTCTCGGTACCGCCAGCGCCGGCATTCACCTCGATATAGGTGTCGTTCGTGTCGGCTTCGCCTGCGAGCAGCGCCTTGATCTTGTCTTCATTGGCACGTGCGGCGAGGGCGGCGAGCCCGGCCACGCCATCATCGACCATCCCGGTATCACCCTCCGCCTCGGCCATCTCCATCAGCTCGACGGTATCGGCGAGTTCGGTCTCGATCGCGCGGGTGGCGGTGATCGCCTCGTCGAGGCGACGGCGTTCGCGCATCACTTCCTGCGCGGCCTTGGGGTCGTTCCACAGCGCCTGATCTTCGACGCGGGCGTTCAGTTCATCGAGGCGGCGAAGCGCGCGATCCCAATCGAGGAAGCGGCGGAGCAGCGCCAGCGCCTCGTTGATGCTGTCGACATGAGCTTGCGCCTCAGCGCGCATGGACTGAACCTTTTTCCTGTGCCGTCATACCAGCGAAAGCTGGCATCTCTTCGTGACCGGGAGACCCCGGCTTTCACCGGGGTGACGCCTATCTGATGACGTACTGTGGACGTCGCTAGTAGATTCCGCCCTGCCTTTGCAAGAAATCGCTGTCTTTCTGGCTATCGTCGCGGCGGGCATTCTTTGCATCCCGGGTCGGGGCCGCATCGGTCTGGCGGGCGACATTGCGGCGCGGCTCGCTTTCGGGCTTGAAGGCTTCCCAGATAACCGATGCCTTGGGATCATCGCCCGGCCATGCACCATAGACCTGCTTGCCCGAAGCACGATCGACGCGCACCATCCGCACGCCCGGCGGTGCCCGGAACGGAAGCACCGGCATGCCTTCATAGGCTTTTTCAGCAAACTGCTTGAAGATTGGCGCGGCGAGGGTGCCGCCTTGCGCATAACCGCCCAGGCTCGATGGCTTGTCATAACCGATGTACAGCCCGGCGATCAGCTGCGGCGTCCCGCCGATGAACCACACATTGGTCGGCCCGGTCGACGTCCCCGTCTTGCCCATGATCGGGCGGTTGAGATCGCGCAGCACGGTGGCCGTGCCGCGCTGAATGACCCCTTCGGTGATGTGGACCATCTGATAAGCGGTGATCGGATCGATCACCTGGCGTGCGCGGATGATGGGGCGGGGCATCGCCTTGCGGTTCCAGTCGGGGGCATTGCAGCGGTCACAAGGGCGCCAATTGTCCGGCCAGATAACCTTGCCATGCCTATCCTGCACAAAATCGATCAGCGTTGACGGGTGGCCGCGCCCGTGATTGACCAAAATCGAAAAGGCATTGACCATGCGCTGCACGGTCGTTTCGCCGGCGCCAAGCGCGATCGACAGGAAAGGCGGATATTTGCCAACCCCCATCCGGTTGATCACATCGACCACGCGATCCATGCCTGTCTGTGAAGCGGCTTTAACCGTCATGAGGTTGCGCGATTGCTCAATCCCCCAGCGCATCGTGTGCGGGCCTGATCCGCGCCCGCCGCCGAAGTTGGTGAAGCATTTCTGCCCCAGCCGCGCGCCCTGATAGACGCAGAACGGCCCGTCGACGATGATCGAGCTGGGCGTCATCCCGTTTTCTAGCGCTGCCGCGTAGACCAACGGCTTTATCGTCGATCCTGGTTGGCGATTTGCCTGGGTTGCACGATTGAACGAGCCGAGCCTGGAATCGAACCCGCCCTGCATCGCCAGCACACGGCCGGTTTGCGGCTGTTCGACCACGATTCCGCCCGACACCCGCGGGATCGAGCGCAAGGCAAAAGAGCCGCCTTCGGGCGCAACCGCAATGATATCGCCGATCTCAAGTGCGCCAAAGGCATTGCCACCCTTGCCGCGCACCGCCATCTGCGCGCCCCATTTCGGCAAGCTGCCGGTCGATCCGTCGGCAAAGCCGATCGACGCGGCGTTGCTGTCGCGCGCAATCACGATCGCGGCTCGCCAATTCTGGTAATCGAGCCCGATATTGGTGTTGACGAGCGCCTGAAGCCAGCCCTGCCCTCCCGCTTGCTGGGGCTCGCTGCCGGGCGCCGTTGGTGCGATATCGACATGGCCGAGCGGCCCGTTCCAGCCCCTTCCGCGATCATAGCGGAGCAGGCCATCACGCAGTGCCGCCTGGGCATATTGCTGCAGTTTCAGATCATAGGACGTCCGCACCCAGAGCCCACCGGAATAGACGCTGTACGGGCCAGCCTTTTCATTCTCGCCGAATTTATCGATCAGCTGGCGGCGAACCTCTTCAACGAAATAGCCGCCAACGCGCTCGAACTTGGGAGTCTGCCGCGCAACGGCGCCGATCGGCTCGTCTTTGGCCGCATCGAACTGCGCCTGATCGATAAAGCCGTTGCGCAGCATTTCGCGCAGCACATAATTGCGTCGATCAATCGCCCGGGCAGTGTTGCGGAACGGATCATAATTGGCCGGTCCCTTGGGCAGGATCGCCAGATAGGCCAATTGGCCGAGCGTCAGCTCATCCAGCTCCTTATCGAAATAAGCGTGGGATGCCGCTTCGACCCCAAACGCATTTCGACCAAGCGGAATCTGGTTGAGGTATAGCTCAAGGATTTGTTCCTTGGTCAGCGAATCCTCGATTCGATAAGCGAGGATCGCTTCCCTGATCTTGCGGGTGGGCGAATAGGTGTTGCCGATCAGCAGATTCTTGGCGACCTGTTGCGTGATCGTGGAGCCACCGCGCGCGCGCTTGCCGGTGCCGAACTTGCTGACATAATCGAGCACCGCCCCGATCGTGCCGGGGTAATCGACGCCATTATGGCTGAAAAAGGTGCGATCTTCGGCCGCCAGAAAGGCGTTGATCAGCATCTTGGGATATTCGTCAAACGCCAGCTCGACCCGGCGTTCACGCGCATAGCTGTGGATCGGTGCGCCATCGACCGCGCGGACATTGGTGGGTAAGGGCGGCTCATAAGCCCGCAGGCCATCGACCGAGGGCAGATCGCGCGCGAAAATCAGCCACAGCAGCGCATAGGCGATCAGCCCCAGCCCGCCGAGAATCGCTAGCAGCTTCACCCACCAGCGATCCCAGGCGCGCTCAATATAGCCCTGAAGGCCGCTCACATCGCGCCGGATGCGAAAATTCACGGTGGAAGGTGGTTCAGCCATACAGGCCGCAGCCCCTACCCAGTTTTGGTGTCGCTTGCCAGCCTTGGCGCATGATCAGACGTGGAAAGAAGGATGATGCTCTGCACCGGTGTTATCCCGCTTCGTCATCCCCGCGAAAGCGGGGACCCATGGCAAGTGATGCACTCACCACGATATGCGGCCCGATCCATAGGTTCCCGCTTGCGCGGGAATGACGGGGTGAAAGTGGCGATGGGAACTAAATTCTAAACGATCACCGCGACGCCATCCGCCGGGCGAAATGGATGTCGACCGCGCGGCGCACGCTCTGTGCAATCGCTGCCCGCCCGTCGCGCGAATCGATGAACGCGGCATCGACGGGGTTCGAGATGTAGCCTGTTTCGAACAGGATCGACGGCATGTCGGGCGCCTTCAAGACAACCAGCGACGCCATGCGGTGGAAATTGGGCTTGATCGGCATCAGTGGTTTTGCCTCACGCCCCAGCACCCGCGCGAAATTGGCCGATGCGTTCATCGTCTCGCGCTGCGTCAGATCAATCAGGATCGACGATATATCAACCGGGGTCGACGCGAGATTAACGCCCTGAATGATGTCCGCCTTGTTCTCGCGCGCGGCAAGCCGGGCAGATTCCTTGTCGGAGGCGACTTCGGAGAGGGTATAAACGGTCGCGCCGCTCGCCGATCCGCCGCCAACACTGTCGCAGTGAATCGAAATGAACAGATCGGCCTTCAGCTTGCGCGCGATGCCATAGCGTTCCTGCAGGATCAGATATTTGTCATCCTCGCGCGTCAACGCCACGCGTACTCGACCCGATGCGACCAGTTCGTCGCGGATCGAGCGGGCGATCTTCAGCGTCACGTCCTTTTCGCGCAGGCCACTGTCAGGCGAAATCGCGCCGGGATCGACCCCGCCATGCCCGGCATCGATCACCACCAGCGGGCGGGTATCGTCATCGCCGTACACCCGCGGCAAGGCGAGCTTGCGGCTGGCGAGCGGGACAGGCGTCGACACGCGGTACACCGCCGGCGTCACCCCCGATCCATAGTTGAACGGCGGTAGGAACCGCATCCGCCCTTCGGCAGCGGCACGCGCAAAGCGGGCATCATCGACCGTGCGCAGCATCAACGTCAGTTCATGCCCGTTCCGTCCGAATTTCCCTTCGGTGACGATTGCCGGTGCGGCAAGATCGAACACGATCCGCGCGCCACCATCACCCCGGGCGGCCTGTCGGATACCGTCGACCAGGCCATCGGAATCGACGCGCCCGCCGGGCCGAGCACCGTCGACATCAAGCGCGATCCGCTGCGGCCCATCGAGTGCAAAGGTGGACGCTTGCGCCACCACCCCGTCGAAACGAATGACGATCCGGTCAGGGCGCACGTCGATCCGCTCAACGGTCGCAGCCCAAGCGGGCGCGCCGCCCAGCCAAAAGGCAAACAGGGCAAGGAGGAAAGACACGCGGCGACAATGCCGTGCGGAGGGCCCGCCGGTCCAGTAAAAAGGCATGAAGGGATCGCTCCCGCTGGGACAAGTGATGAGGCTTGCCTAGGGGGCCGCGTCTCAAATCGCGGTGAAACGACGCGGTTAACTTGCCGTTCGGCATTTTTTTGCCGGTGGGCGGCAAATCACTGCCGGTTGCTGTCCGCCAAAGGTGATGCTAGGCCGTCAACATCCGCGATTGTGCGCAAGCCGCGCACGACCGGGTAATCGACCGCGCGATGCCGTCCGGCCCGAGCGCGGTTCTTCAGGTTGACGCTCGAATGATGCATTTCCCTTGCCCCGCAAACCGCCCGGTCAACACCGGCGGCTATGTGGGCGCGTGGGGTGTCGCGGACCAAGGGTCCCGGCGTGCACTGCGGGCAGAGGCAATTTCTATCGCAACACGATCGACCGGAGCGGGCAGCGATGCCGCGCCTCCGTCGACGCCACTTAATCGCATGCGGCCCGGCCTGAACGGCCCCGGCACGCGTGCGCGGAGATATATCAATGACCATGCGTATGCTGATCGACGCTCGGCACCGGGAAGAAACCCGGGTTGCCGTCGTCAAGGGAACCCGGATTGAAGAGTTTGATTTCGAATCCGCTGAGCGCAAGCAGCTCAAGGGCAATATCTATCTTGCCAAGGTAACCAGGGTTGAACCGTCGCTTCAGGCGGCCTTCATCGATTATGGTGGCAACCGCCACGGCTTCCTGGCCTTCAGCGAAATCCACCCCGATTATTACCAGATCCCCAAGGAGGATCGCGACGCGCTGCTCCGCGAGGAAGCCGAGCATGCCGCTGAGGAAGCGGCGCTTCGCGCTCAGGCCGATGCCGAGGACGATGCACGCGACGATGATGGCGATGACGATTCCGATCATGACGCCGAACGCGATAGCGACCGGGATGATGCACATGACGATGACGACGGCGAAAGCGGCGATGCCGATTCACCGCCGCGCCCGCGCGGCCGCGGGGGCAGCGACGATGCGGTAGAGGCACTGCGCCAGCGCCGCATGAACCTGCGCCGCCGCTACAAGATCCAGGACGTTATCCGCCGCCGCCAGGTGCTGCTGGTGCAGGTCGTGAAGGAAGAGCGCGGCAACAAGGGTGCGGCGCTTACCACCTATTTGTCGCTCGCCGGCCGTTACTGCGTGCTGATGCCCAATACGTCGCATGGCGGCGGCATCAGCCGCAAGATTTCGAACGCGGGCGATCGCAAGCGGCTGAAATCGATCATGGCGGATATGAAGCTGCCGCCGTCGATGGGCTGCATCGTCCGCACCGCCGGCCTTCAGCGGACCAAGGTCGAGATCAAGCGCGATTTCGATTATCTGGCGCGGCTGTGGGACGGCATTCGCGAAACCACGCTCAAATCGGCGGCGC
The DNA here is from genome assembly GCF_002278865.1 of Sphingomonas sp. 28-62-11. Lineage (NCBI taxonomy): Bacteria > Pseudomonadati > Pseudomonadota > Alphaproteobacteria > Sphingomonadales > Sphingomonadaceae > Sphingomonas > Sphingomonas sp. 28-62-11. The sequence goes on from NZ_NCGB01000005.1 coordinate 39,927, forward strand.
CCGCACTCGTTTACGGCGACAGCGACCTGATCAAGCGCGCGATCCGCGATATCTATAATAAGGAAATCGACGAGGTGATCGTCGAGGGTGACGAGGGCTATCGTCAGGCCAAGGAATTCATGAAGCTGCTGATGCCCAGCCATGCCCGGCGGGTGAAGCATTATTCCGATCCGGTGCCGCTGTTCCAGCGCAGCCATGTCGAGGATCAACTGGGGGCGATGTACCACCCGGTCGTCCAGCTGAAATCGGGCGGCTATCTGGTCATCAACCCGACCGAGGCGCTGGTGTCCATCGACATCAACTCCGGCCGATCAACGCGCGAGCATAATATCGAACAGACCGCGACCGCGACCAATCTGGAAGCGGCGCAGGAAATCGCGCGTCAGCTCCGTCTGCGCGACATGGCTGGCCTCGTCGTCATCGACTTTATCGACATGGATAACCCGTCGAACAACCGCAAGGTTGAAAAGGCGATGAAGGAAGCGCTGAAGAACGATCGCGCCCGCATCCAGATCGGTCGTATATCGTCCTTTGGCCTCATGGAAATGAGCCGTCAGCGACTGCGCACCGGCGTGCTCGAAGCATCGACCCGCCCCTGCCCGCATTGCGAGGGATCGGGCTTTGTCCGCACCGCATCATCGGCTGGTCTCAGCGCGCTGCGCATGATCGAGGACGAAGCCGCGCGCGGGCGTGGATCGCAGCTGTTGCTGCGCGCCAGCCAGGAAGCCGCCTTCTACCTGCTCAACCGCAAGCGCGCCGAACTCGCCGAGATCGAGGAACGCTATGGCGTGATGGTCGAGGTTGCCGCCGACGGCGAGCAGGAGGGCGCGCGCATGTCGGTCGAGGCAAGCGGCCCGCCGCCTGCCTATAGCCCGCGTTTCGAACAGGCGATCACCGAAGTCGAAGAAGACGACGAGATCGAGGAAATCGAAGAGGAAGAAGAAGCCGAGGAAGAGCGCGACGAAGAAGCGCGCGAAGATGCGGCGCGACCGGGCGAAACCGAGGGCGAGCGCGAAGCGCGCCGCAACAAGCGCCGCCGCCGTCGCGGTCGGCGCGGTCGTGGCCGCCCCGAGGGTGAAGGCGGTGATCGCGGTGATCAGAATGCCGATCGCGTAGCCCCCGCCGACAACGCGGACGGTGACGATGTAGGCGATGATACAGGCGAAGGTGACGCAGCAGAAGGCACGGGCGACGGTGAAGCACCGCGCGCGACCGACGAAAATGGCGAACCCCGCCGTCGTCGCGGTCGTCGGGGTCGTCGTGGTGGCCGTCGCGGTGAAGGCCGGCCAGAGGGTGATCGTAGCGAAGCGGTTACCGAGGCAAGTCCGGGCGATGCGGTAGCCGAAGCCATCGATACCGAAGCGCTGGACGACGCCGCAGCCACTGCCGTCGAGGAGAGCGATGCGCCCAAGCGCGCCCGTCGCCGTCCTCGGGCCAAGGCACCCGTGTTACCTGACACGGCAGCGCCAATTGCTGAGGTTTTGGTCATAGAGACGCCAGCGCCCGACGCAGAAGCCGAAGCGCCAGCCAAGCCCAAGCGCGCGCGTCGTGCCAAGGCGTCGGCCAGCGACACGGTGATTGAAGCCTTTGAAGCGCCCGCGCTCGATGCTGAAGAAGCACCAGCCAAGCCGAAGCGCCGCGCCGCCGCCAAGGGTAAAGCCAAGGCGAAGGCCGATGACGACGCCACGGACGCACCTATTGCAGAGGTGCCGGTCGAGGAACCGGCTGAACCCGCACCGGTGCTCGTGGAAACGGCAACCACCGTGGAAGATGCGCCCGCTGAAGCAAGCGCCAGCACCAGCGACACCGGGCCAGCACGCCGCGGCTGGTGGCAGCGCACGTTTGGTGCCTGATCACACCAGCCGATCACCCGATTGATCGTCCGATCGGCCCGTATGAACGCAATGAAGCGATCATGCGGGCCGATCGTCATTCTGGTCCGTTGAATAATCGGCGGAAATGGCCGATATCAGTGCGATGAAAAAGTTTGTTGCTGCGTTGGCGTTATCCTTGCTGGTTTTGGCGCAGCCCGCCCGTGCGCAATCGATTCTGCGTGATGCCGAGACCGAGGCGATGTTTGCCGACATGTCGCAGCCGCTGATTCTGGCGGCGGGGCTATCCCCCAAGGATGTTCGGGTCATCCTGATCAACGACGAGTCGATCAACGCCTTCGTGGTTGGCGGACAGACGGTTTATGTTCATTCGGGCCTGGTCAACGCTGCCGACAATGCCAATCAGGTGCAGGGCGTGATTGCGCACGAACTTGGCCATATCGCCGATGGCCATGTGCTGCTGCAGGCAGAGGGCGTTCGCCCCGCGCTGGGGATCATGCTGCTGAGCATGGTGCTGGGCGTGGCAGCAATCGCCGCTGGGTCGGCCGAGGGCGGCGCGGGCATCATCGCCGCCGGCCAGCAAGTGGCGCAAAGCAAGTTTTTGGCCTTTACCCGTGTGCAGGAAGCCACAGCCGATGCGACTGCGGCGAAGTTCCTCGAAACGGCCGGCGTATCAGGCAAGGGCTTTCTGCAATTCTTCAAGAAGCTGCAAAGCCTTGAGTATCGCGCCGGGTACACCAACATCGATCCGTTCGCGCAAAGCCATCCGCTCAGCGGCCAGCGCGTCGCCACACTAACCGAAACGCTCGTGCAGTCGCCCGCCTGGAACAAGCCGTTCGATCCGGCGCTTGAAATCAGGTTCCAGCGGGTGCGCGCCAAGCTGATCGGCTTTGTGGGCGATCCACCCCGCACGCTGAACGCCTATCCGGCCGAAAATCAGAGCATCTACGCGCATTATGCCCGCGCCTATGCCTATCACAAGGCTGGCTACCCTGAGAAAGCCAACGCCGAAGCCGATGCGCTGATCGCGGTGGCACCGCATGACCCCTATTTCCTTGAGGTGAAGGGCCAGATTCTGCTCGAATCGGGCAAACCTTTCGAAGCGCTGGCGCCGCTTCGCGAAGCCACCAAGGCTACTAATTTTCAACCGCTGATCGCCACCAGCTTTGGCCACGCGCTGATCGCGACCGAAGACCCCGCCAATTATCTCGAGGCGGAAAAGGTGCTGCGCCAGGCCGTGTCGCGGGATTATGAAAACCCGTTCGCCTGGTATCAGCTCGGCACCGTCTATGATTTGCGCGGCGACAAGGCACGCGCGATGCTTGCCACTGCTGAGCGCGCCAGCCTGTCAGGCGATGCACGTACCGCTGCTTTCAGCGCCCGGGCGGCGATGGGGGCGTTGCCGCAAAACAGCGTCGACTGGATCAGGGCACAGGACATCGCGGTCGCGTCACAGAACGCGCTGGACGATAGCAAAGGCGGACGGCGGCGATGATCGACAGGGTTGCAGGAAACAAGCTGCTGCTGATCGCGGTGGCAGCAGGATCGGCACTGATCGGTGCGGGCGCCGTCGCCGGAGTGACCCAGCTGACGGGCAGCGTCGGCTCGACACCGCAGCGCGCCGCCATCGAGCATGTGGTGCGCGATTATGTGCTCGCCCATCCGGAAATCATTCCGGAAGCGATGGGCCTGATGCGCGACCGCGAATCGGGCAAGGTGATCGCCGGCAATCGCGCCGCGATCCTGACGCCCTATGGCAATGCGTGGATGGGTAATCCAAAGGGCGATGTCACCATCGTCGAGTATTTCGATTATAATTGCGGTTTCTGCCGATCGAGCCTGCCGGTGATCCGCGAACTCGTGGCCAGCGACCCGCAGCTCCGCGTGGTGTTCCGCGAATTGCCGATCCTGTCCGAAGAAAGCCGCACCGCCGCTAGACTGAGCCTGGTCGCCGCCGAACGCGGGCGCTTCAACCAGTTTCACGAAGCGCTATATGCCGGCGGGCCGATCAGCGACCAATCGATCAATCAGGCGCTCAAAGTCGCCGGGATCGACCCGTTCGTCGCCCAAAAGGCCGCCGCCGACATGCGTATCGAGGCCGAAATCCAGCGCAACACCAGCATCGCCCAGAAATTGGGGATGACGGGCACACCGTCCTGGGTGATCGGCGATCATGTCGTCTCCGCCGCGCTGCCGATCGAAGAGCTGCGGGCGCAAATCGCGAAAGTGCGGGCGAAGCGCTGACGTTTTTCAAGTTATGGGCAGGCCATGAGCCATAACCAATCTGCGCTCGTCGCTTGAACGCGACCTTCGGCACGAAACATCCGTCATGCTGAACTTGTTTCAGCATCCACCTTGCCCCACCGGCGACCGGACGTGCGGCGGGGTGGACCCTGAAACAAGTTCAGGGTGACGGCACAATTTTGGAGACGACGTCGGTTCGGTCAAGCCAGCGATTGCACTCGCGCTACACCCACCCCATTTCAGCCCAGACCAATACAGGGGCATTCATGACACCGATCCTGGCCGTTTCCGGCCTGACCAAGACCTATGCATCGGGCCTGACCGCGCTTGACCATGTCGATCTGACGATCAACCGCGGCGAGATTTTCGCGCTGCTCGGGCCCAACGGTGCGGGCAAGACGACACTCATCAGCATCATTTGCGGGCTTGTGACGCCGAGCGCGGGGACCGTGAGCGTCGACGGGCATGACATTCAGCGCGACTACCGCGCCGCGCGCTACCGCATTGGGCTCGTCCCGCAGGAATTGTCGACCGATGCGTTCGAAACCGTGCTCGCCACGGTGAAGCTAAGCCGCGGGCTATTCGGCCGCGCACCCAACCCGGCCGTCATCGAGCAAATCCTGCGCGACCTGTCGTTATGGGACAAGCGTAACAACAAGATCATGGAGCTTTCGGGGGGCATGAAACGCCGTGTGCTGATCGCCAAAGCGCTGTCCCACGAGCCCGATATCCTGTTCCTCGATGAACCGACCGCGGGCGTCGATGTCGAGTTGCGCCGCGATATGTGGAATCTGGTGCGCGGGCTTCGCGACCGGGGCACCACGATCATCCTGACGACGCATTATCTGGAAGAGGCCGAGGAAATGGCCGACCGCGTCGGCGTGATCCTGAAGGGCAAGCTGATCCTGGTCGAAGACAAGACGACGCTGATGCAAAAGCTCGGCAAGAAGACGCTGACGATCAACCTCGCCGAACCGCTCGCCGCCGTGCCTGCGGAACTGGCGCAGTGGAATCCGGTGCTGAAGGCCGATGGCTATGAGCTGGAATATGTGTTCGAGGCGAATAGCGAACGGACCGGCATCCCCTCGCTGCTGCGGGCGCTTGGCGATCTGGGGATTGGCTTTAAGGACTTGAACACCGCGCAAAGCTCGCTCGAGGATATCTTTGTCGGGCTCGTCCACCAATCGGCGGAGCAGGCAGCATGAACGGGATGAACTGGCACGGTATTGCCGCGATCTATCAATTCGAGGTCGCCCGCTTTGGCCGCACGATCGCGACCAGCCTGTTGACCCCGGTCATCACCACCTCGCTCTATTTCATCGTGTTCGGCTCGGCGATCGGATCGAAGATCACCACGGTGGATGGCGTACCGTACGGCGCGTTCATCGTGCCAGGGCTCATCATGCTGTCAATGCTGACCGAGGGGATCGGCAATGCGAGCTTCGGCATCTATATGCCCAAATGGTCGGGTACGATCTATGAACTCCTCTCCGCGCCGATCTCGCCGCTGGAAACCGTGATCGCTTATGTGGGCGCCGCGGCGACCAAATCGATGATCCTGGGACTAGTGATTTTGGCGACCGCGCATCTCTTCGTGGCGCTGCCGATCGCGCATCCGCTGGCGATGATCGGCTTCATGCTGCTCACCGCGATCACCTTCTGCCTGTTCGGCTTCGTGCTCGGCATCTGGGCGAAAAGCTTCGAGCAGTTACAGATCGTTCCGCTGCTGGTGATCACCCCGCTCACCTTCCTTGGCGGCACCTTCTATTCGATCAAGATGCTGCCCCCCGCGTGGCAATGGATCACCCTGTTCAATCCGATCGTGTATCTGATCAGCGGCTTTCGCTGGACCTTTTTCGGGCAGGGCGATGTGGCGATCGAGTGGAGTTTGCTGGCGATCGCGGTGTTCTTGGGAGCAACGCTGACGGCGATCGCGTGGATTTTTAAGACGGGCTATCGGCTGAAGAGTTGAGAGAGGGGGCGAAGGCACCGCGTCTCGCTGAGGTCGCAAGGCAGCGGGACCCCGGGTCAAGCCCGGGGTGACGAATAGGGGGCAAAGTCGAGCAATAACAGCCCAATAATGCACGTCACCCCGGGCTTGACCCGGGGTCCCGCTTTTCTCATCCAACGCCGATGGAGCGCATAAACAAGGGCGGCTGGGTCTACATCATGGCCGATCGCTATCGGGGCACGATGTACATCGGCGTGTCCTCCGACCTCGCGAAGCGAATCAATCAGCACCGATCCGGAAACGGCTCTGACTTCTGCGCGCGATACGGGCTGAATCGCCTCGTTTGGGCCGAGCGCGGCGACGATATCGTCAGCTGCATCGAGCATGAAAAGCGTTTGAAGCGATGGCGGCGCGAGTGGAAGTTTGAGTTGATCGAACGCGGCAATCCTGAATGGCTGGACCTTTACGATACGCTGGTCTGAGGAAGAAGAAGAAGAAGCGGGACCCCGGGTCAAGCCCGGGGTGACGAGGGTGTTGGAAGGGGCAATCGGAGGATTACTCTGCCCCTCACTTCACCACCGGCAGCACCAGCTTCGATCCGGGGCACACCCGCTGCTCGGCCTTCACGAAATCCGCGGGCTTGGCGCGCAGGATGTTCGGAACAAAAGTCTGCGGGTTGCGGTCAATCACGGGGAACCAGCTCGACTGGATTTGCACCATGATCCGGTGGCCCTTTTTGAACACGTGATCGTGATCCCGCAGCGGCACGTCCCAGGCGGTCACCTGTCCGGGCACCAGTGCCTGCGGGGTCGTATCGCTCTTCAGATAGCGCCCGCGCCGCACTTCCATCGCGATCGGCAGCTGGTAGCCGTTCAGCTGCTGCGGATAGGCGCCGAGCGGTTTGGCGTTGTCGAACTTCTCATAATACTGCGGCAGTACGTCGATCAGCTTCACCACGAAATCGCTGTCCGTGCCGGTGGTCGAAGCCATCAGCTCGGCCAGATACGCGCCGGTCACCGTCAGATCGGCCTCCAGCGGCGCGCTTTCATAGCTCAGCACATCAGGCCGGTGATCGACGAAGCGCTGATCCTCCGCCTCCCACCATTGCCATTCGGGGCGCGGATAGGTGGGCGAGATTGGGCGCGGACGGAACGGCACCGGGTTGGCGGGATCGGAGGTGTAGCTGCGGCATGCTTCCCCTGCTGGCGGCGGTTCGAAGGAGAGCGATCCATCGGCGCGCAGATACAGGCTGGTCGCGGTGGCGCCCGGCGCGGGCCAGCGCGGATAGTCCTTCCACACCCAGGACCCGCTCTGGAAGCTCTTCACTTCGTAAGACGGCTTGGCGCCCTTGCCGTGCAGCCAATGCGCGAAGAACGGGGCCTGGATTTCCTCCACAAACGTGGTGCCGGTATCGACGCCGTAAGTGATTTTACCCAGATTGTTCGCGCCGGGGCGGCTCCACTGGCCATGGCTCCATGGTCCTGCAACCATCAGGTTCAGGTTCTTCGGGTCCTTGGCTTCCTGCTTTTCATAGATGCGCCAGCTGCCCCAGGGGTCTTCCTGATCCCAATATCCGGCAACGTTCAAGGTCGGCACCACCGTTTTGCCGAGCGTATCTGACCAGCGCTGATCGGTGTAGAAACTGTCATGATCGGGGTGATCGAGCATCGACTGGAATAGCGGCACCCGGCCTTTGAAATAGGTTTCCAGATTTTCGACCGGGCCGAGTTTCAGGAACCAGTCATAGGTATCGACCGTGTCATACTTGAAGTCGGCCCCGTCGCCCTTGTCAGCCTGCAGCGAATAGACCCAGTCCGTGAAATAGCTGAGCCGGAAGGCGCCATTGCGATGGAGATCGTCATTCTGCCAGTAATCAATCCACGCGGCTTGCGGGCTGACCGCCTTTAGCGCCGGGTGCGGCTTGGCCAGCGCGATTGCGGCGGCGAAACCGGGGTAGGAAATGCCCACCATGCCGACCTTACCGTTATTGTTTGGGATGTTCTTCACCAGCCAGCCGGTAGCGTCATAGGCATCGGTCGCTTCATCCACCGCCTTGGGATCTTTCGGGTGCACCGCCGTCGACAGCGTGAAAACGCCGTCCGATCCGAACCGACCGCGCATTGACTGGAAGACGAAGATATAGCCGTCCTTCACCAGCGCCGCCCAACCGCGCGGCACTGATCGTGGGGCGGCCCCGGGGATGCCATAGGGCGTGCGCTGGAAAAGCATAGGCAGCGGCCCCTTCTGGTCGCGCGGCCGGATGATCACGGTTTCCATCTTCGCGCCGTCCCGCATCGGCACCATCAGCTTTTCGTAGGTGAAGGGCGATTCAGCGGGCGTCGTGGCGGGCGATGATGCGGCTTGAGGGCGAGCGGCAAGCGTCACCGGCATCGCGGCGGCGGCAAGCAGCAGGACAAGGTGGCGGACGCGCATCGACTATTCTCCCCAGGACGGTGCCGCGAACCTAACCCGGCCCTCGCCGATGGGAAAGCGCCGATCGCCGCGTTTAACGGCTTGCCGAAGCACCCTTCGCAACCAGTTGGCGCATCAGCGAAAAGCGGCTAACGCCTGCAGCGCATGGGCAGGAAATTTCAACGATGAGCGACGACGCCGACCGCATCGACGAACTGATGGGGACGACCGATCTGGCCAACGCTCTGGGCAGTGATCGCTTCAAGCAGTTTCTGGATCACGTGCCCGTGGCGATTGCCGTGTCGGAGCTTCATCCGTCCGAAGTCGTGACCTATGCCAATCTGGAATTCGCCCGCCTGACTGGCCAGAACGTGGCGGAGATCGAGGGCAAAAGCTGGCGCACGCTGCCGGGAATCGCCGCTGCGGCGGACGACGAACGCCTGCTGCGCGACGCGATCGAAAACGATGCCGACTATATCGGCGAATTCCGCATCGATCGCGAGACCGGCACGATCCATGTCGATGTCTGGTCGAACACGATCGAGGATGACAGCGGCACGCCAATCTATCGGCTGGTCGCATTGGGCAGCGCGGCGGGTGATCCCGATCCCGAACAGGTCGCCAAAGCAGCACTCCGCGCCAAGGACAATGCGCTGCGGGAGCTGCAGCACCGGGTGAAGAACAACCTCCAGATGATCACCGCGCTGATCCGGCTGGAAGCGCGCAACGTGCCCGATGACGAAACCGGCGAACGGTTCGATCGTTTGGCAGGGCGGATCAACGCGCTTGCGACGCTGTATGATGCGCTGTCAAACGACAATGCCGATGATACGATCGATCTGGGCGTCTATCTGGCGCAGATTGCCAGCTCAGTGATGCAGGCGCATGCGGTGGAGGGCATCCGGCTCGACATGACGATCGACACCTGGCCGGTCTCGGTCGATGTCGCGATGCCGACCGGGCTCGTCGTCAACGAGGTGCTGACCAACGCGCTAAAACACGCCTTCACCGGGCGCGATGCGGGCACGATCAAGCTTCACAGCCTGATCGACGATGAGGGGTGCCATATCACGATCGCCGATGACGGCATTGGCCTTCCCGCTCAGATGGTATGGCCCGAACGCGGCAAGCTGAGCGCGATCATCGTCCAATCGCTGCGCCAGAATGCATCGGCCAGGATCAAGGTCGATTCAGCGCCAGGCCAAGGGACGAAGGTGGTGATTTCGTTCAAACGCGCGGCGGCAGCACCGACGGGAGGCGAGGCGAGCGCATAAGCGCCGAACCCTCAATCGATCCGGTGCTCACCCTTCACCCAGCGCACGGTACCCGAGCTTGACCGCATCACCACGCTCTCGGTGGTCATCTTGCCCTTCATGCGCTTCACGCCGGCGAGCAGCGATCCATCGGTAACCCCGGTCGCCGCGAAAATGCAGTCGCCCTTGGCGAGTTCCTTCAGATCATATTGCTTGTCAAGATCCTTGATGCCCCATTTGGCGGCGCGGGCGCGCTCGTCATCGTTGCGGAACACCAGTCGACCCTTGAACTGCCCGCCCACGCAGCGCAAAGCCGCCGCCGCCAGCACCCCTTCCGGCGCGCCACCCTGGCCGATATAGATATCGATCTGGGTATCGGGATTGGTCGTCGCGATCACGCCTGCGACATCGCCATCGGGGATCAGCATGATGCCGCAGCCAATCTTGCGCAGTTCGGCGATCAGTTTTTCATGGCGGGGGCGATCAAGCACACAGGCAACGATATCGCGCGGCTTGACGCCCTTGGCCTTGGCGATCGCCTTCACATTTTCGGTCGGTGTCTTGTCGAGATCGATGATATCCTTGGGGTAGCCAGGGCCGACCGCGATCTTATCCATATAAACATCGGGCGCGTTGAGCAGGCAGCCTTCCTCGGCAATTGCCAGCACCGCGAGCGAATTCGGCCCGGCCTTGGCGGTGATCGTGGTGCCCTCCAGCGGATCGAGCGCGATGTCGATCTTGGGGCCCTTGCCGATAGCCGAGCCGACCTTTTCACCGATATAGAGCATCGGCGCTTCATCACGCTCGCCCTCACCGATCACGACGGTGCCGTCCATGTAGAGCTCATTCAGCGCCGCGCGCATCGCCTCAACCGCAGCAGCATCGGCAGCCTTTTCATCCCCGCGCCCGACCAGCTTGGCAGCGGCCACGGCGGCCGCCTCGGTAACGCGCACCATTTCGAGAACGAGAACGCGGTCCAGGACCTTGCTGGCTTTGGGCATTGGGCATCCTTCTTATTGCTTGCGCTCGCGGATAGGACGAAGGGCATGGGTTGTCGAGAAATAGTGGGTGCAATTCCGATATATCGTATCTACGTTAATTATCGATCAGAAAGCGGATCGCGATGAACGACACCAATATCGACAATGGCTGGACCGATCCTGACGACGCGCCGAAGCTCGACGCCGACTGGTTCGCTGGTGCCGACCCACGCGACGGTAACCGCCTTGTTCGGCGTGGGAGGCCTCCGATCGATCATGCCAAGCGCGCCGTGTCGCTGCGCCTCGATCCCGATGTGATCGACTGGTTTCGCGATTCAGGCCCCGGCTGGCAAACACGGATCAACGCTGCGCTCCGCAAAGCTGCGGGACTTTAATCCCGCAGCAATTCGTTGATGCTCGTCTTGGAGCGCGTCTGCGCATCGACCTGCTTCACGATGACCGCGCAATACAGCGCTGGCTTGCCATCCCCACCGCCGATGCTGCCGGGCACCACCACTGAATAGGGCGGCACGACCCCGCGGTGGACTTCGCCCGTCGCGCGATCGATGATCTTGGTCGATGCGCCGAGATAGACGCCCATCGACAGCACCGCGCCCTCACCCACGCGCACACCCTCTGCCACTTCGGCGCGTGCGCCGATGAAGGCGCCGTCGCCGATGATGACCGGATCAGCCTGAAGCGGTTCGAGCACGCCGCCAATCCCGGCCCCGCCCGAGAGATGAACGTTCTTGCCGATCTGCGCACAGCTGCCGACCGTAGCCCAGGTATCGACCATCGTCCCCTCCCCCACATGCGCGCCGATATTGACGAAGCTTGGCATCAGCACCGCGCCCTTGCCGATAAAGGCACCGCGCCGCACCACGCTGCCCGGTACCACGCGGAAGCCGCCGGTCCGGAAATCTTCCTCGGTCCAGCGATCGAATTTCAGCGGCACCTTGTCCCACCAGGTGCCCAGACTCGGGCCGTTGCCAGCAAAGTCCGAGTCGGCTTTGATGAGCGCATTATCGTTCAGTCGGAACGACAGCAGGACAGCTTTTTTCAGCCATTGGTTAACGCGCCAGCCGCCCGCGCCATCGGGTTCGGCCACACGCGCCTGGCCGGAATCAAGCAGGGTGAGCGCGGAATCGACGGCATCGCGGACCGCGCCCTTGGTCGCGCTGTTGATCTGATCGCGCTTTTCCCATGCGCCGTCGATCAGGCCCTGCAGTTCCTCGCTCATGCGTCCTCCATTATCTCGTGTAACCAGCCGGTGATGTCTGAAATCGTGAAATCGATAAAGTCGCGATCCTGATCGGCGTGCTGTTCGGATCCGTTATCGATCCATACCGTCGTCATGCCGATCGCCTTGGCGGGCTTCAGGTTGCGGGCCATGTCCTCAAAGAAGATGCTGGCGTGCGGATCAATGTCATACGCCGCGCAAAGCCCTGCATAAACCGATGGTTCGGGCTTGGGGACATAGGCTGTCGCGTGGATATCATGGATCGCCTCGAAGCTTTCGGACAGGCCGATCCGGTCGAGCACCTTGCGCGCATAGGGCGCATCGCCATTGGTGAAAATCAGCTTGCGACCGGGCAGCCGCGCGATCGCGGCGACCAGCGGCGCGTTGTGTTCAAGCACGTCCATCTCAACATCATGGACATAGTCCAGATAATCGTGCGGATCGGTGCCATGATCGTCCATCAGGCCGGCAAGCGTGGTGCCGCGCGCGTGGAAATAATCCTTCTGCTTGGCGCGCGCCGCCACCGGATCAAGCCCGAACCGATCGGCGATATAATCGGTAATTCTTTGATCGACTTGAGAAAAAAGGTTAATGTTTGCCGGATACAAAGTGTTATCCAGATCGAAAATCCAGTTGCGGATATGGGCAAGACGCGCGAGCATAGGCTCGACCCTCTAAGCGCCCATCAGGAGGGGAGCAAGGCGAGGTCGCCGATCGATTGCCAAAACAGCCGGCCGATAAAGATGAGAGACCGGATCGAGTGTGAAGCAGGCCACACCAAGCAGCCAGGGCACGACAGGAAAAAGGCAGGGACCAGCAATGCGCAGAATGACGTCAAAGCACCTGCTTCAATCGGCCATGCTGGCTGCATTCGTCACTACGGGTGCCTGTTCGTCCGGTAGCGGCGGTGGTGTAATTGCGCCAACGCCACCAGCGCCGGCCCCCATTCCGACTCCGACTCCCACGCCAACTCCCACCCCAACGCCAACGCCAACCCCAACCCCAACTCCGACCCCAACGCCCACGCCCACGCCGACACCAACGCCGACCCCCACTCCAACACCCACACCGCCTCCGGTAAGCAACTTCGATACCGCCGAGTATCGGATGACGGTCGGCAATGTGTCCGCGAATTCGCTTGCCGCCTATCAGCGCGGGGCAACCGGCGCGGGGATCATCGTCGGGGTGATCGATAGCGGCATCGATCTTCAGAGCGCGGAATTCGGCACCCGGATCAGCGCGGCATCGGCCAGCACGGCGAACAACGGCACCATCGATGACGAATCGGGACACGGCACCGCAGTAGCGTTCACTATCGCAGGCCGACGCAACGATGCCGGAACGCACGGCATCGCGTTTGATTCCACCCTGCTCGTGCTGCGGACCGATACGCCGGGCAGTTGCGCGGGCACCACGCCGAGTGGCTCTGCCACCACCAGCGGATGCACGCATAGCGACCGCAACATCGCCGCGGCGATCGATCTAGCCGTCACCAACCGGGCGAAGGTGATCAACATTTCGCTCGGCGGATCGGCCGGGACCAACACCTTTTTGCAAGCGGTGGACCGGGCGACGGCGGCGGGTATCATCATCGTGATTTCAGCGGGCAATGATGGCGCGATGAACCCCGATGCCTTTGCAGCAGTCGCTACCAACGCAGCGGTTGCGCGCGGGCTGGTGATCATCGCTGGATCGGTCGGCACGTCCGATGTCATCTCCAGCTCCAGCAATCAGGCCGGAACCGGCGCGAATTTCTTCCTGACGGCCGTTGGCGAACGCGTGCGCGCGCCCAACCAGGAAAATGTGCCCTTCCTGTGGAGCGGCACCTCGTTCTCCGCCCCGCAGATCAGCGGCGCGGTCGCATTGCTGGCACAGGCTTTCCCCAATCTTAGCGGCACGCAGATTGTCGACATCCTGTACCGCAGCGCGCGCGATGCCGGGGCAACAGGGATCGATGCCGTTTATGGACGCGGTATACTCGATCTCACCAGCGCGTTCGCACCGATCGGCCAGACATCGCTGGCGGGATCGCGCGTGCCCGTCTCGCTGGTCCGCAACGGCGCTACCTCGGCACCGATGGGCGATGCCAAGCAGGGTCCGCTCGGCACCGCGATTCAGGATAGTTTTGGCCGAGCCTATTCGCTCAACCTCGCCCGGACGCTGACGGCTGCCCCGATTCAGCGGATGCTGACGGGGGCGCTGACAGGCTATCAGCGCAACTACAGCGTCAGCGCGGGATCATCAGCGATTGCCGTCACGATTGCGCCGGGGCGCGAGCGGCCCGAGGTTGAACGGCTGCTGCTGGCGCCCGGCGATGCCGATGTGGCGCGCACGCTTGCCGCGACGATTACAAGCAAGCTGGGCAGCAAGGCCCGGTTCGCGATCGGCTTTTCGCAAAGCGCGTCCGCCATGACCGCGCAACTCGCCGGACGCAGCGATCCCGCCTTCCTGATCGCGCCAGACCCCGCCCAAACGCAGGGGTTTGCCAGCACCACCGCCGCATCGGTCGCAGTACGCCGCGATCTCGGCAAGTTCGGGCTAACCGTGGCGGCGGAAAATGGCGCCGTGCTTGCACCAGGGCTCGAATTATTGGCCGGGCAACAAACCCGCATGCAGCAATCGCGCTATGATCGGATGTCGGTCGCGCTCGACCGGCGCTTTGGTGCCCTCTTCACCTCGCTCAACGCCACGCATTTGCGCGAGCGTGACACCGTGCTCGGCGCGCGCTTCGGTGACGGGCTAGGTGCTGCACAGGCGAACAGCTGGTTCATCGATGCCGCTGCGCGTGTCGATTTCGGTGCAGGCTGGTCGATCGGCGGGACATGGCGGCAAGGCTGGACGATGGCGCACGCACGCGCCGGGCTTGATGGATCAGGGCTCATCGGCACCACCGCCTTTGCCGCTGACATCGGCAAGCGCAATTTCCTGTTCGGCGGGGACAGCATGGGGCTGCGCGTGTCGCAACCGCTACGCTTAACGCGCGGCGGCGGCATCGATCTGCGGCTGCCGGCATTTTTCGACTACGGCACCAACAGCGTCAGCAGCTTCGCCACACAGCGGCTGAACCTGGCGCCCACCGGTCGTGAGATCGATCTGGAGGCCCGCTATGGCCTGCCATTATGGGGCGGGGCGTTCCAGACGAACCTGTATTTGCGGCGCGACCCCGGCAATGTCGCCACCTTCTCGGACGATTATGGCATTGCATTTCGCTTCTCGAAGGAATTCTGACGGGGCTGGTGTAAACGCCCCCGCCGCCCCATCTTGGCAGACATGACAGCATATTCGCTTCTCGATCTTGTCCCCATCGTCGAAGGCGGCAGCGTTTCACAGGCGCTCGCCAATGCCGCCGATCTGGCCGTCCATGCCGAAGGGCTGGGGTTTAGCCGCTACTGGATTGCCGAACATCATGGCATGGCCGGGATTGCCGGGGCGGCCACATCAGTCGTGATCGCGCATGTCGCCGCCGCCACGCGCCGCATTCGCGTCGGCGCGGGTGGCATCATGCTGCCCAATCATGCGCCGCTGGTGATCGCCGAACAGTTCGGCACGCTCGACGCGCTGTTCCCCGGTCGGATCGACCTGGGGCTTGGCCGTGCGCCGGGATCGGACATGAAGGTCGCGCGCGCGCTGCGCCGCACGCTGGAAAGCGATGCCAACGCCTTCCCGCAGGATGTGTTGGAGCTGCAAAGCTATTTTGCTGATGACGGGCAAACCGGCATCCGCGCGACCCCCGGTGCAGGCGCACGCGTCAGTATCTGGATTCTCGGATCGAGCACGTACGGCGCCCAGCTCGCCGCCGCGCTTGGCCTGCCCTATGCCTTCGCCTCGCATTTCGCGCCCGATGCGCTTGATGAGGCAGCGGCGTTGTACCGCCACTATTTCCGGCCATCGGCGCTGCTCACCAAACCGCATTTCATGGCCGGGTTCAATGTGTTCGGCGCGGACAGCGATGACGAGGCCGAGCTACTCGCCACATCGCAGCAACAGGCGTTTGTAGCGTTGCGCTCCGGCAATCCGCGCCAGCTGCCCCCGCCGGTCGCTGGCTATCGGGAGAGCCTGGGGCCGCAGGGCGCGGCGATGCTCGATCAGGTGCTGCAATGCTCGGCCGTTGGTGGCCCCGCCAAGGTAGCGCGCGACATCGCCCGCTTCATCGTACGCACCGGCGCGGACGAGCTGATGCTGACCAGCTCAATCTATGATCACGCCGCCCGCAAGCGCAGCCTAACAATCGCGGCTGAGGCGATGCAGGCGGTGCGCCACGCCGCCTGAAATCTAGGCCAGGTGAACTTCTGCCGCGTCGCAAAGCGGCTGCATGTCGCACTCGGTGCATTCTGCGGTCAGACCGTGCGCGCACTTGGCGCAAGCGGCGATATGTAAAACGTTGAGTTCGTCATGTGCGATCGCCGCTTCGGTACAAACGGCCCGCGCTGTCATCACGCGCTCCTGCAATGCTCGCTGCTGATGCAGCTGCCGGTCAATGCTGGTTTCCATAAAATGTCACTCCCGTCCCGTGGTGGGGGGGTCCGACTCCACCACGTCGGTGTAGAGCAATCATATCGGTCGCGATACGCTTTAGACTGCCGCAGGCAGTCTGAGCCGCACAAGCAGCCCGCCCAGATCCTCGCTCTCCTCAAGCGAGACGGTACCTTCATAAATTTCTGCCACGTCACGCACAATGGCGAGGCCCAGGCCGGTGCCAGGCTTGCCCGTGTCCAACCGCGCGCCGCGATCGAAAATGCGGACGCGATCGGCCTCGGGAATGCCCATCCCGTCATCCTCGACCAGGAATTCGACGAAACCGGCCTGCGCCTTTACGGTCACGAACACGCTGCCGCCGCCATATTTTGCAGCATTTTCGATGAGATTGCCGAGCATCTCATCAAGGTCCTGGCGCTCGACATGCACCTTCAGATCCTTTGGCCCATCAAGGTCGAAGCGGACATGGCTGTACAGCCGCCCCACGGCACGTTCGACCGATTCAAGGCTTGGCCACACATCACATCGGCTGTGCGCGTTGCCACGCCGCCCTACCGCCCGTGCCCGCGCGAGGTGATGATCGACCTGACGGCGCATCGTTGCTGCTTCGCGGATAACGGTCGGGCCGAGATCAGCAGCATTGGCGGTTGCTGCGTTCATGATCACGGTCAGCGGCGTTTTCAGCGCATGGGCCAGGTTGCCCGCGTGCCGCCGCGCCTCTTCGGCCTGGCGCTCGTTATGCGCGATCAGGCCGTTGAGTTCTTCGACCATCGGCGCAACCTCAACCGGCATTGCACGATCGATCTGGCGCGATTGGCCGCTCCGCATTCGCGCAATCTCCTCACGAACCTTGCGCAGCGGCCACAGCCCGTAAAAGGTCTGCAACGCCGCCATCACGATCAGCCCCAGCGCGAGCATCAAAAAGCTGATCAGCAAGGTCTGCTGCAACGCCCTGATCTGCTGGTCGAGCGCAACCCGGCTACCCGCGACCTGAAATCGCCACCGCACCGGCGAGCCCGGCAAACGGACATCGCGCTCAATGACGCGCAGCTTTTCATCAGGAAACTGCGTGCTGTCATAGATATGGATGGCCATATCCTGGTGATCTTTGCGATATTGCAACCGCCGATCCCAGAGCGAACGCGACGGAAAAGCCTCCGCCCCCTTGGCGCTTACCTGCCAATAAAGCCCCGAATAGGCCTCCAGGAAGCGCTGGTCCGCCGGTTCGCGATTGAAGATGACCTGCTGTTCGGAATCGAATTCGGCTGATGCGATCAGCGCGGTCAGCACATATTCCAGCTGATCGTCGAAACTGCGCGTTACGGCGTTGGCGAGCACCCGATTGAGCGCGAAGCCACCGCCGGTTAGCAACAGCGAAATCCACACCGCCGCAATCACGATCATCCGTCGGCTCAGCGAACCCGTTGTTCGCGTAACGAACGGCGTCGTGTCGCTAGCCGCCGGGGTCCCGGACAGGTCCATGTCAGCGCCGCCCGATCAGATCCGACGCCGATCAGGCATCGCGATCTTCCAGGCTATAGCCAAGCCCGCGGATCGTAGTGATCACGTCCTGGCCGAGCTTTTTGCGGATACGCGTGACGAACACTTCGATCGTGTTCGAATCGCGATCGAAATCCTGATCATAGATATGCTCGATCAGCTCGGTCCGGCTGACCACCTTGCCCTTGTGATGGATCAGATAGCTGAGCAGCTTATACTCCTGCGCGGTCATCTTCACCGGCTCACCGGCCTTCGTCACCTTGCCCGATCGGGTGTCGAGGCGGATGTCGCCTGCAATCAGCTCTGAAGAGGCATTGCCCGACGCGCGGCGGATAAGCGCGCGCAACCGGGCGATCAGTTCTTCGGACTGGAAGGGCTTTGCCACATAATCATCGGCCCCGGCATCGAGCCCGGCGACCTTGTCTGACCAGCTGTCGCGCGCGGTGAGCACCAGCACGGGCATCACCTTGCCCTCCTTGCGCCAGCGATCGAGCACCGTCAGCCCGTCAATCTCGGGCAGACCAAGATCGAGCACGACGGCGTCATAGCTTTCCGTCTGGCCAAGAAAGAGGCCTTCCTCACCGTCCGTTGCCAGATCGATCGCGTAGCCAGCGCCTTCCAGCGTGTTCTTCAGCTGCTGGCCCAGACTGGGCTCATCCTCGACGATCAACACGCGCATAATTTCTTCCCCTTGGTCAGTTGCGCAGGCAATCTGGGTCAATTGCCGGTCCGGCCGATGATCTGGCCCGAACGGCCATCGACATCGACCCAGATCACATCGCCATTGCGCAGGAACTTCAAGGTGTAAATGCCGGTGCTCGAATCGAAGTCGACGCCGATATACTGCGCGCCCCGCATCGTCGGCAGCACGCGGCGCTCGATTTCGGGCAGCGGCAACAGGCGGCCCGTGCGCAGTTGCACGAGCACCTCGAGCTGTTCGCCACGCCGCTGTGCGCTCGCCTCAGCGGACGGAATCACGGCCAGCGCCAACGCCAGAAAAGGAAGAAACCTCATCGTCATGGGAATTGGCATAGGGCGTGCGCGTTGAACAGCCCGTGAATGCACTCGTCAGCCAACAGCAACTTGCCGCAGCGCAACAAGACCCCTAACGGCACCCCATGGCTGCACCAATCCTTGCGTATGAAAATCTCGGGCTCGTCCAGGGCTCCGGCTGGCTGTTCCGCGATCTCGATATTCACATCGGCACGCGCGACCGGCTGGCGCTGATCGGCCGCAATGGCGCGGGCAAGACGACGCTGCTCAAGCTGATCGGCGGGCGGATCGAGGCCGATGAAGGCCGGCGGACGATCGTGCCGGGCACCCGCGTCATCCTGCTCGAGCAGGACCCGCAAGTGACAGGCTTTGCGACGCTCGAGGATTTCGTGATGGCGGGCGACGATGCGCCGGAAAAGCATGAGGCCGACGCGATTGCCGACCAACTCGGCATCGACCTGAGCCGCGAAGCCGCCAGCGCATCGGGTGGCGAGCGCCGCCGTGCCGCGATCGTCCGTGCCCTCGCGCAAGATCCGGACGTGCTGCTGCTCGACGAGCCGACCAACCATCTCGACATCGCCGCGATCGAATGGCTCGAAAACTGGCTGGCGCGGTTTCGCGGTGCCTTTGTCGTGATCAGCCATGATCGCACATTCCTCACCCGGCTGACCAAGCAAACTTTATGGCTCGATCGCGGCTCGATCCGCCGCGCCGAGGTGGGCTTTGGCGGGTTTGAGGCATGGACCGAGCAGGTCTATGCCGAGGAGGCCCGCAACGCCGAACGGCTCGACGCCAAGCTGAAGCTCGAGGAACATTGGCTGCTGCGCGGCGTGACCGGGCGTCGGCGGCGCAACCAGGGGCGGCTCGCCAAGCTCAAGGAAATGCGCGCCACGCGGGCAGCGATGCTGGGGCCGCAAGGGTCAGCCAATCTGTCGATCGGCAATGACGATGTTCGCACCAAGACAGTGATCGACGCCAAGGCCGTGACCAAGAAGTTCGGCGATCGCACGATCATCGACAATCTCACTTTGCGCGTTACGCGCGGCGACCGAATCGGCATTGTCGGCAAAAATGGCGCGGGCAAGACGACCCTACTCAAGCTGCTGACCGGCGAGATCGCCCCCGATATCGGCCATATCCGCCTTGCCAAGACGCTCGACGGGGTGATCATCGATCAGCAGCGCAGCCTGATGTCGCCTGAAAAGACGGTGCGCGATGTGCTGTGCGATGGCGGCGAATGGATTGAGGTGCAGGGCGTCAAGAAGCATATCGCGGGCTATCTGAAGGAATTCCTGTTCGATCCGAACATGACCGAGGCGCGCATCGCCACGCTGTCGGGCGGGGAACGATCGCGGCTGTTGCTGGCACGCGAATTCGCCCGCCCCTCCAACCTGCTGGTGCTCGACGAGCCTACCAACGACCTCGATCTCGAAACGCTCGATCTGCTGCAGGAAGTGATCGGCGATTATGACGGCACCGTGCTGATCGTCAGCCATGACCGCGATTTCCTCGATCGCACGGTCACGATCACGCTGGGCCTCGACGGGAGCGGCCATGTCGATGTCGTGGCAGGCGGTTATGAGGACTGGGAACGCCAGCGCAGCCAGCGGGTCGACACCAAGCGCGCGCCGGCGGCCAAGGCATCATCTGCCGCACCAGCGCCGCCGCCTGCGCCGCGCGCCAAGCTGACCTACAAGGACCAGCGCGATTATGATCAGCTGCCAAAGCGGATCGAGGAGATGGAGAAAACCATCGCGCGGAACGAGGCGCTCCTCGCCGATCCCGATCTCTACACCCGCGATTTCGCGCGGTTCGAAGCGCTGACCAAGGCGATCGAGCGCGAGCGTACTGAGAAAGAAGCGGCGGAGATGCGCTGGCTGGAGCTGGCGGAACAGCTTGAGGCGCTCGGCTGATTCGGCGAGTTACGCCGCGAGGCTGAGCGTTACCCTTGTCCCTGTCGCATCGCTCTGGGTGGTGATCGTACCGCCGGCTTGGCGGGCAAAGGCTTCCACCAGTTTCGATCCAAGGCCGCCGTCGCGTTTTTCATTGGTGATCCGCGTCGGCATCCCGATCCCGTCATCAGCGACCACGACCTGCCAGCCGCCCGGCGCCTGACTGAACGATACCGCCATCGTCCCCGCCTCGCGATCATGAAAGGCGTGCTTGGTCGCGTTGGTCACGAGTTCGTTGACAACAAGGCCGATCGAGACTGCCCGATCGCGCGGCACCAGCGCGTCAACGCTGTTGAAATCAAGCGTGATCGCACCGCGCATCTTCAACACATCGGCCAGCGCCGCGCATAATTCCGCCAGATACGCGCTGATCTGCACCGAACCGGGCTGATCGCCACCGCGATACAAATGCCGATGCGCTCGGCCGATGCTTTCCACCCGCATCAACGCCTCGCCAAGCGCGGCCGCGGTCGTCGGATCGGCACGGCGGCGCTGGAGCTCGAGCAGGCTGACCACGATCGCGAAGTTGTTCTTCACCCGGTGGTCGAATTCTTCGAGGAACAGATCGCGTTCAGCAACCTGGCGATCGCGTTCGGCAGCCGCATTGCGCACCGCGCGGCGGAATACTTCAGCAACGATGATCGTCGCGGCAGAAGCAAAACAAACGATGGCGATGGTCGCCGGACCTGCCTTGTCGATGAAAGCAAAGGAGTTCTGCATCGGCATGATGTAATACCACGCGCCCATAACGAGCATGGCCGCACATACCACCCCCGCCTGCCAACGACCCGCCAACGTGGCCAGCATGATGCCGGGATAGATCATCGCGAAAGGGGCAACGCCCGGTGCCACCACATCGAGCACCAGCCGCATCACGCCGAACAGCATAACACTGATCAAGCCGATACCAATCTGGGTCAACCAGATCGGAATGCGCGGGGCAAGGGCCAGCGGCAGATCGAATTCAACCAGTTTCGGCATCGCTCGCTTGGGAAGATAATCGACGAACAAGTCAATCGATAACGATGCTCTATTGTTCCGAATGGCCCCAATTTTGCTGTCTAGCGCAACGCGGCCAATAGTGCAGTTGCCGCCGCGCGATCGGTAAAGCGCGGATCGGCGAGCACCTGCGCAATGTCAGCGCGCGCGCCTGCGTCCTGGCCCAGTTCTGCCTTCACCTGCGCAATGTGCCAGCGCAGCCCGCTATGCCAGGGCGCGATCGATACGGCTTTGCGCATCAGCTCCAGCGCCGCTTCATTCTCGCCTGCCTGATGAAGCGCCCAGCCAAAGGCGTCGGTTGCGGCGGGGTTTAAGGGAGCCAGTCGATAGGCCGCAGCGCCGTACAGGCGAGCTGCATCAAGCTCGCCGTTCCCGGCATAGGCATAAGCGAGTTCGGCGAGCAAAGTTG
This sequence comes from Sphingomonas sp. 28-62-11, assembly GCF_002278865.1. Lineage (NCBI taxonomy): Bacteria > Pseudomonadati > Pseudomonadota > Alphaproteobacteria > Sphingomonadales > Sphingomonadaceae > Sphingomonas > Sphingomonas sp. 28-62-11. The sequence goes on from NZ_NCGB01000005.1 coordinate 62,168, forward strand.
CATCGCGATTGCCAAGCCGGGCGCGGAGCCCCTCAAGCCCGTCAATCGCCGCATCCCATTCACCCGCTGCGATCTGCCAGTGCGCGGTGAGCCGAAGGGCCGCGACGTTCATCGGGTTCTGCGCCTGAAACAGCGCCAGCACCACCGCTGCCTTGCGCCGATCACCGGCGCGATCATAGGCATCGACCACACGCAGCATCGTCGCTTCATCGAACCGCAGATTGGCCGCGCGTGCATAGGCAGCGGCGGCATCGCGCGGACGCCGCATCTGCAGCAGGATGTCGCCGACAAGCAAATGGGCCTGCGGTGCCCCGGGTGCCTGCCGCACGAGCCGTTGCGCTTCCGCTAATGCCGGACCCAATCGCCCGCTGTCGATCAGCCCACGCACATAAGTGACCGCAAGCACCGGATCGTCGGGGCGCTGATCAAGCGCACCCGCTGCTGCGGCAAGCGGCACATCGCTGCCGAACGGGTTTGTCTCATCCCGCGCGGGGATCGCTGCGCGATCGAGCAGCCGCGCGGCCCAATCGCGTTCGTTCGTGGTTTCGAATGCCTGCCCCGCCAGCCCAAGCACATAACTATCGGCATCGCCGCGCACCGCAATCGCGCGCAGCACCGCCAGCGCCCCCGGCGCATCGCCGGATTTGAGCAATGCCGCGCCCAGCAATCGCCGCGCGTCGAGGTTCATGGGCTGCAGGCTCAGCAGCCCGCGCCATTGGTCAATCGCCTGTTGATAGGCCCCCGCCCGATAATCGAGCATCCCGCCCAAAAGCAGCGGTCCGGGCTGGCCGACCAGCGCGCCATTGGTGCGCTGGAGCAGGCTGCGCGCCAGATCGTCATTCTCCGCCCGCGCGGCCATCACCGCTTGCAGGTAAAATGCCTGCGGGCTTCCCGGCCGAGCGGCCAGCGCCTGCCGCGTCGCCCCCAGCATTGCGGTGTAGCGCCCGGCATCGCCAAGCGTCGCTGCATATTGGATGAGTGCATCGTGCCGCCACGGATCGACCCGCAGCGCGGTTTCGAACCACGGGAGCGCGGCAATCAACCCATATTGCCCGCGTACCAGTTCGCCGCGCAGCACCAGCGCGTCGACATTGCCCTTGTCGATCGCCAGCGCCCGATCGGCGGCGGCAATAGCACCGGCGATATCGCTCGATTGCTGGCGCACCCGGCCCAGATCGGTCCAGGCGAGGTCATCCGCGCCGTCGGTCGCCTCGAGAATCTTTGCGAGCAGCCGCTGCGCCTCGGGCAGCTTGCCCTGCGCCGCCAGCGCCCGTGCACCGATGCGGAGTGCATAGAGCCGGTAGCGCGGCTGTGCCCGGTCAACCTCGACAAGCGCGCGTTTCGTATCACCCTGCAGCAGCCAGGCATGGGCATAAAGCTGATGTGTACGCGCCATATCGAACCCGGCATCGCGCGCACGGCCAAGCTCGCCCTCTGCCGCTGCGCCCTCGCCAAGCGCCAGATAGGTGCGCGCAAGCACGGCATGGGCAAGGCCCCAGCCCGGATCGGCATTGACCGCCTTCAATGCATGGCTGCGCGCCGCCGTCGCTTGGTTCTGGTTGAGCAATCCAAGGCTCAGCGCGAGTTCCTGCCGCGCCGTCGCGCCATCGGCACGGGCGGGGGAGTAGAGCGCGGTCAATGCCAGCAGCGATGCTGCCATCGCGAGTGCCGTCAGCCCAAAGCGCCGGGGGTCAAACATGAAGATCATAGGACTTCAGCAGATCATACAGCGTCGGGCGGCTGACCCCGAGCAGCTTGGCGGTATTCGAGATGTTACCTTCCGCGCGCGCCAAAGCATGCCGGATCGCAGCACGGTCTGCCGTTTCGCGCACTGCTTTCAGGTTCAGTGGCTCGGGCTCCGCATCGCCTGCCAGATCGAGATCGGCCGCGGTAATCGCCTTGCCTTCCGCCATGATCACCGCGCGCTTCATGCGGTTTTCGAGCTCGCGGACATTGCCGGGCCAGCCCCAGGCGTCGATCGCAGCGCGCGCATCAGGCGCAAGGCTCGTCACACTCGAGTTCATCGCTTTGGCGTATTTCTTCAGGAAATGCCGCGCGAGCAGCCCGGCATCACCCGTCCGCTCGGCGAGCGAGGGGATGCGCACAACGATTTCCGCCAGGCGGTAGTAGAGATCATCACGGAACCGGCCATCGGCGATCATCGCGTCGACATCCTGATGCGTCGCGCACACGATCCGCGTATCGACCGCGATCGGCTTGCGCCCGCCGATCCGCTCGATCACGCGTTCCTGCAGAAAACGCAGCAGCTTCACCTGCAATGGCAGCGGAATATCGCCAACTTCATCAAGAAACAGCGTGCCGCCCTGCGCCTGCTCGATCTTGCCCTCGGTGGTTTTGACCGCGCCCGTGAATGCGCCCTTTTCATGCCCGAACAATTCGCTTTCGAGCAGCGTTTCTGGAATCGCCGCGCAGTTGATCGCAATGAAAGCGCCCTTGTTGCGTCCGCTTGCCTCGTGCAGCCCGCGCGCCAGCAATTCCTTGCCGGTGCCGCTGGCGCCGAGCAGCATGACCGAGACATCGGCAGGCGCAACCCGCTCGATCGTGCGCGTCACCTTCATCATTTCGGGTGCGGCCGTAATCATGCCTCCCAATGCCGCATTGCCAGTCAAGCTTTCGGCAAGCCGCCGGTTTTCCGCTTCAAGCGCATGAACGTGGAAAGCGCGCGAGACGATCAGGCCCAGCTGATCGATGTCGATCGGCTTCTGGTAAAAATCCCACGCACCGTGCTCAATCGCCCGCAGCGCACTTTCGCGCGCGCCGTGGCCGGAGGCGACAACCACCTTGGTATCGGGCTTCAACGACAGGATCGCATCGAGCGTTGCGAACCCCTCGGTCACGCCGTCGGGATCGGGCGGCAGGCCCAGATCGAGCGTCACGACGTCGGGTGCCTCAGCGCGCAGCAGCGCCATCGCCTCCCCTCGGTCGCTCGCGACAAATACCTGATAGCCTTCATACGCCCAGCGCAGCTGGCGCTGCAGGCCCGGATCATCCTCGACGATCAACAATTTGCGGAGGTCGTTCATGCGGCCTGCCCGATCCGGTTTGTGCCTGCCAGGGCCGCGGGCAGCGTAATGCGAAAACGAGTGCCCTCACCCTCGCGGCTAAATGCTTCGACCCGCCCGCCCATCGCTTCGGCAAGCTGTCGCGCCTCGAAAGCACCCAGCCCGAACCCGCCCGCTTTGGACGATACAAAAGGCTTGAACAATTTGTCGCGGATGAACGCCGGGCTCATCCCCGCGCCGTGATCGACCACATCAATCGTGATCGCATTGTCCGCGCGCCCGACCATCACGATGATCGGGTCATCGACCGGGCTCGCCTCGATCGCGTTTTGGAGCAGGTGACCGAGCAGCTGTTCGACACGAACCGGATCAGCCACGGCGATCGCATCGCGCAGCCCTGCGGTCGCAATCGGGTGCTGCGTGCGGCGCAATGCAACAACGTGCTCGATCAGCGGCACGATCTCCACCGGCCCCAACGCATCGGGACGCCCGGTATGGTGTTGCGATAGCCGCGCGAGCAGATCGTTCATGCGCGCTGCCGAATCCTGCAATGTCGCGACCATATCAGCGCGAAAATCGGGGTTGTCAGCGTGACGTTCGGCGTTGCGTGCGACCAGGCTTAGCTGGCTGACGATGTTCTTGATGTCGTGCATGATGAAGGCAAAGCGACGGTTGAACTCGTCGAAACGCTGCGCATCCGACAGCGCCTCATGTGCCCGTGCCTCAGCCAGATAGCTCGCCACCTGCCGCCCCGCGATGCGGAGCAGATCGAGATCCTCCCAGTCGGGCCGCCGATCGATCGGCGGGCGCGCGAGCAGGATCGCGCCGGTCAGCTTGCCGAAATGAACCAGCGGCACCAGCACCCAGGCATCGGCGCGATCGAGCATCCAGATCGGCACGGTGTTGATCTCCGCCTGATCGGCGGTATCGGCGCGCACGCTATCGAGTTCGATGATCCGGCCAGTCGCCTCCAGATAGCGCGCCAGCATCGCTTCACCGCTTTGCGACGGTGCGGCCGCCAACTCCCAGTTCCACACCGCGCCTTGCCCCAGGCCTGAACCATCGGGCACCAGCAGCAAGCCGCCTGGCGAATCGGTCAGGTCTGCCACGGCCTTTACAATGCGTTCGTCGAGCGGTGCCGCTCCATCGCCCGGCTTGCCGAGCGTGTCCGTAAAGCGCAGCCATTCGGCGCGATAATCATAACGGTGGGTGAAGAAATGCTTGGCGAGCTTCACCTTGATCCAGGCACGTAGCCAAGGGCTCGATACGATCGTGACGAGCGCGGTGGTTGATCCAACCACGAAGGCTGTTTGCAGAATGCGCCCATAACCCCCGCCGACCGTCCCCAGCGCACTCGTCGCCAGCGCCATGCCGACCGCATAAAGCGCGAACCCACCGAGCGAGATCGACTGATAGGCAATCGTGCGCGACAGTTGCAGCGACCAATCCCCGTTGCGGTGCGCGGCCAGGGCGAAAAGCGGCGCGATCAAGACCATCGCCATACCGCGGACCAAGGTGAGCACCTGTGCTTGGGCGCCATCGATATAGGCGAGCAGATAGAGCCCGAGATCCAGCCCCCACATCAGCGCCAGCGCGGCGACGGCGAGCCGGATACCGCCCCGCGCAGCCGGTGCGACAGCCTTGTAGAGATGATCGACCAGCACCAACGCCGCGACCGCAACAAGCATCCGCATGATCACCGCGACCTGCTCGATCGCGAGATGATCCGGCGAATTTGGGAGCGCCGCCGACAGGACGGAAAGCCCGCACCCGACAATGACGACGATGCCGACCATCGCGTAGATGACGGCCACGGCGCCGCCCGAAGCCGCGCCGCGATCCCGCCGGACAAGGGCGCCCATGAAAACGATCCACGCCATATTGCGCGCGGACTCGGCGATCCAGCTCATCGGATCACCAACGCCGATACCGGCAATCGCCAGCGCCCAGAAGGCGGTCAGGGCGAGCGCGACCAGAAACGCCATGCGCGGCATCGCCGTGCCGGCACGGCGTACTTGCGACAGCGCGAGCACCCCGAACACCAAAGCAGCCATGGCGTGCGCCCAAAGGATCAACGTGGCGATCATCATGCTAGCGGGCCCCTTCGGGCCACAGCACCACACGGATCGTTTGCAACAGGATCAGCAGATCGAGAAAGGGCGAGTAATTCTTGGCGTAATACAGATCATATTCGAGCTTCTGGCGGCTGTCCTCGATCGACGCGCCGTAGGGATAGTTGATCTGCGCCCAGCCCGTGATGCCCGGCTTCACCATGTGCCGTTCGGCATAATAGGGCAGGTGCTGTTCGAGATCGTCGACGAATTGCGGGCGTTCGGGGCGCGGGCCGACAAAGCTCATCTCGCCCTTCAGCACGCTCCACGCCTGGGGCAGTTCGTCAATCCGCAGCTTGCGGATGATGCGGCCAATGCGGGTGATGCGCGGATCATCCTTTTCCGCCCACACGGCCTTGCCGTTCACCTCTGCATCGACGCGCATCGAGCGAAGTTTCACGATATCAAAGCCGACATTGTACAGGCCGACCCGGCGCTGGCGGTACAATACCGGACCCTTGCTTTCGAGCTTGATGGCGACCGCCGTGACGATGACCAACGGTGCCGTCAGCACGATCAGGATCAGGCTGGCGGCGATATCGAACAGCCGCTTGAAAACGCCCGACAGCATTCGGCCCGACGAGAAGCCATCCGAAAAGATCAGCCAACTGGGATTGACGCTGTCGAGATCGACGCGGCCCGTTTCACGTTCGAGAAAGGTCGAGATTTCGTTGACATGGACGCCGGTGGTCTTGATCCGCAGCAAATCCTTTAGCGGCAGCGCGTTGCGCCGTTCCTCTAGTGCGAGCACCACTTCGCTCGCGTTGAGCAGCACAACATGATCGGCAAGATTATAGATCGCGTCGCGCGCAATCGCCTCTGGAATGACGCGGTTCGCCTCGCTCATCGAGACGTAGCCGACGACAACGAACGCCGCGCCGGGCGTTTGCGCCATGGTTTTCAGTCGTTGCGCGCGCAATCCCGCGCCGAGCACAACGATCCGGCGCTTGAACGCCTGACTGCCCAATGTCTTGCCAAGCAGAATGCGCAGCAGGACCAGGCTGACGAGCGCCAACCCCATCCCGTACAGTAGATTCGATCGCCAGAAATCGAGCGCTGGCACCAGATAGAAGATGGCGCTTTGCAAAATGACGCCAAGGGACACTGCCACGATCAGGCGTGCCGTGGCAAAGCGCAGCGATTGCAGCGCATCGGCCCCGTAAACCCCTACCGCCATCATGGCGACATGTAGTGTAAAGGCAAAGCAGGTTAGCTGGGGAAGGCGCGTGACGATCGGCTCGACCGCGCGATCGAGCTGCCCCATCCGGAACATCCAGCCAAGCTCGCCGGCAACGAACAGCAGGATGAGATCCAGAATCGCGAGCAGCAGCACCGCGTTGGGGACATAATGCTTGAACAATTTGATCATGGCCCGCGCGTTCTACCTCGGGAAGTGTAAACAATTCCGACATGCCCGCCAGATTGCTCACGGATTTTTGTCGCATCGCCGGCGGTTCGATGCAGCGCTTTTCGTACCAGACCGTTTGAACGGACGGGCAGTTTGACTCTGTGATCGGTCGAGCTATCGCAAATGGCATGGGAAAAGTTGATGTCTGATCAAGCGCGCATCGTACCTGTCATCCTTTCGGGCGGTGCCGGGTCACGACTTTGGCCGATGTCGCGGCCCGAAATGCCCAAGCAGATGTTGCCCCTGACATCCGATCACACCATGATTCAGCTGACGGCAAAGCGCACCCACGATGCCGACCAGTTTGCCGCCCCCATTATCGTTTCCAATGCCTTGCACGGCGACATCGTCGAGGCACAGCTTCGCAATGTCGCTGTGTCGCCCCAAGCGATTATCCTCGAGACGATTGGCCGGAACACAGCCCCTGCGATTGCACTGGCGGCAATCGCGGCAGGGTCCGGCGACGCGCCGCTGCTGGTGATGCCTTCAGATCACGTGATCGACGATGTCGCTGCGTTTCATGATGCCATCACCCGTGCCCTGCCTTTAGTGCGCGATGGGTGGCTGATGACGTTCGGCATTGATCCGCACGCGCCCGAAACGGGTTATGGCTGGATCAAATCGGGCGCAGAAATTGTGTCCGGGGTGCATCAGGTCGCGCATTTTGTCGAAAAACCACCAATCGACCGCGCAGAGGCGATGCTGGCGGCGGGTGATCATTATTGGAATGGCGGCATTTTCCTTTTTCGCGCCGACGCTTATCTGGCGGCATTGGCGACATTCGAACCCGCGATGCTGGCCGCCGCCGAACAGGCGATGGCACTGGCCGCACGGAACGGCAACCGCATCATCCCCGATCCCGATGCGTTCGCCGCCTCCCCGGCCGAGTCTATTGACTATGCCGTGATGGAAAAGGCCGACCGCGTCGCCGTGGTGCCCGTCAATATGGGATGGAGCGATGTGGGCAGCTGGGATGCGCTCCACGCGCTCAGCGATTGCGATATCAACGGCAATGCCTGCCAAGGCGATGTCGTGACACTGGATACGACGAACAGCCTTGTGCGCACCGATGGCATTCGGATCGCAATGGTCGGCATGGACAATCTGATCGTGGTGGCCAGCGGCAATGACGTGCTGATCGTCCCACGCGGTCGATCACAAGAGGTGAAGCAACTGCTTGCGCTCATGAAGAACGACTAACGACAGCCGTTGATTGGCTTACCCGACCGGGTCGCGGGCAGGATTGCAACCCCGTCTAAGCGCCGAATACGCGGTTGTAGCGCGGGGTGAACGATAGCGCCTTCGGACAGGATGTAGAGGTGCGTCGGCTCCACCTTTCCCGCCGCCAGCATCGTCGATTCCGATGCCAGTCGGGCACGGCTGCGGCGCGATTCGCGTGCGACATAGGTGCGATTGGTCGATCGGCACGCGTGCATCGCCCGCCAGCTGAGCTCCTGGAGCAATTGCAGATCCTGCACATGGCTTGTCGGATGGAAATCGATCTGCGCGGCCTGTGCGACCAGCGCGTCCCAGCGCGAATCCGGCGTGCGACGATAGACGGTGCGGTCCTGCGCCCCTTCAGTCACGCTGCGCGTCGCCGCGAGCAGCGGGGCGATGTCCATCACCTGTAGTGCCAGCGCCGCCGCCAGCAGCAGCGCTGCCCGTCTCGTGCTCAGGCGATGCACCACCAGGATCGCTGCAAAGACCATCGCATAGGCAATCGGCCAGAACAGCCTGCCGCTCGCCCGGATCGGATCGAGCCCATCGATCATCCGCTGATCGAGCGGGATTCGGGCGACCACCTGGCCCTGAAAGGTGATGTGCGTTGACATCGCAAGCAGCGTCAGCACGACAAAGCCGGGCACCAGCCACAACAGTCGCCGCAACGTTGATTGGCCGATAACAGGTGCGCGATAGACCCCGAGGATCGCTATCGCGGCCGTGACCAGCGCCAGCAGCCCGGCACCCAGATATTGGAAGCCTTCGAAACCCTGGCCATTTGTTTCAGCTGTCGAGGGGAGAAGCGCGGTGTAGGAAGGGTTGGCGGGGTTCACCAGCGCATCAATCGCCATGGGGAACGCGCCATAACTGCCCGTCGATTCGAACGGTCCAGCAAAGCCGCCATTTAGGGCCACCAGCCCGACAATCATCATCATGACAAGCACGTGGCCCGGCAACAGCCGCCAACCTACCCCCTCACGCCCGACCAGCGCGGCCAGCACCGCACTCGCCCAGATCACCGCGACCATCAGCAGCAAATAGACATGCACCAGCGCCGCCACCCCCAGCACCGCTGCCCACCACAGCGGTGATCGGGCGCGACGCGGATCAATGAAGATCCACAGCGCCCACAGGATCAGCCAATGGGCACATAGGTTGACGTGGCCAATTCGGTTGAACAGGGCAGGCAGCATCGTCAGCAACGCCGTACCCAGCCACGCCGACAGGAAGTCAGGTGCCGTCCGCCGCACCAGCAGCCATGCGAACAGAACATGCAGCATCAGGCATGCGAGCAGCCAAAGCCCGATCAGCTGGATTTCCGGCGGCAACCACGCTGCAAACGGGCGCAACAGCAACCCCAGCAGCGGATTGCTGTCCGTAAATAGTAACGTCGCGCCGTCAGGTGCACCGAGCATCGCCTGATGCGTGCTCGGCCAGGCGCCGACGCGTAGATACGCGGCCAATCCCAGCGCTGACTGCCCGATATCCTGCCCGCGCAGTAGCCAGCCGACATTGGTTGGATCGAGGATCGCGACATGCACCCAGGCCGCGAACGCCAACAGGGCGAGGGCGATCAACGACAGGCCACGGGCGATGGGCGCAAACACCGGAAACGCCTAGCAATCAGGAGATGATATCAGGTTAACATTTCATGCCCGCGCATAGTCTTGCGATAATCATAACTAGATATATACCTAGCTATGTAATTGGCAGGAGTCGATCGATGGACGTGTTGGCGGCGCATGGCGGACTGTTTCTCGGAAGCCGCCTGAAGCGGCTCGCTGAGCGACTGCAGGGCGATGTTGCGTCGATCATCGCGGAGTCCGGCCTGCCGATCCAACCCGGCCAGTTCCCTTTGCTTGCCGCGCTCGATCATTCGGGGCCGATGACGATCGGCCAGCTGGTCGATGCCGTCGGCATCAGCCAGCCGGCGATCACGCGCATGCTGCCCCGGCTGGCTGCACTCGATCTGGTGACGATTGCCCGAATCGGGCGTGATCAGCGCCACAAGACGGTTTCGCTGACGCCGCAGGGCGAAGCGGCGATGGCGACGGCAAAGCGCGATGTGTGGCCCCGCGTCGAATCAGCCGTGGCGGCGCTTTGCGACGGATTGACCGGACCGTTGCTCGATCAGGTCTCCGCAATCGAGACCGCACTTGGAGAAGCCCCGCTGTCGGCGCGTGGCAACGGATTGGTCATCCGCGAGTTCAGCGATGCGTTGGCGCGAGATTTTCACGATATCAACGCCGAATGGATCACCAGCATGTTCCGGCTGGAAGATACCGACCGCGAGGTGCTGGAAAATCCGCGCGCCAGAATCATTGATCCCGGCGGTGTGATTCTGTTCGTCGAGGCTGCGGGGCTGGGCATTGTTGGCGCCTGTGCGCTGCAGAAAACCGGCGAACGCCAGTTCGAATTGACCAAGATGGGGGTGCGCAGCCGCGCGCAGGGCCGCAAGGTGGGCGAATTCCTGCTCCGGGCCGTGATCGATCGGGCGACCGCCATGCAAGTCGAGACGCTGTACCTGCTCACCAACGCGATTTGTGCGCCAGCTATCCACCTGTACGAAAAACTGGGCTTTCGGCATGACACGGCAATCATGCGCGATTTTGGGGCGCGCTATGCCCGGTGCGATGTCGCGATGCGCTATCATCCCCAAAAACTTGGAGGCTAAGCCCAAACCCGTTTCGACAGTGCAACTGAGCCGCGTTACAGGCGTTGGGCACGATATGGCTTTTGGGAGAGATAATGTGCGTCTTGGTGCGATCCTGTGTGCAACCCTGGCGCTGAGCAGCAGCGTCACCATCGCCGCCAACCCGCAGCAGCAGAACGACAACTCGGTCGGCCGCGCTGCGAGCCAGCCACTGCGCGACACGCGGATCAAGGAAGACAAGATCCCCGATGTGCTGTTGCTGGCGGCTTCGGCCCCTTATTCATCCGCCAATACCCAGAATTGCGCCATGATTACGCGCGAAGTGAACCGGCTGAACGCCGTGCTTGGTCCCGATGTCGATGCGCCTGCCCAGAAAAAGGGCGAAGGATCGGCCGTCGCCGCCGCGGCCGCGCGCGGCGTGGTGAGCAGCTTCATTCCCGGCCTTGGCCTGGTCCGTGTGATCACCGGCGCCGATAAGGCCCAGCGCCGCGCCGAAGCCGCCGTTTATGCCGGGTCAGTTCGTCGCGGCTATCTGAAAGGGCTTGGCCGTGCCAAGGGCTGCCGCGGCACCGCCGCCCCCCGGCCCGCCGCCGTCGCCGATCGGCCCGAACTACCGCAGGACAATCGGGACTAAGGCACGCTGAATAGAATCGGAAACATCATCCCCGTTCGCCCTGAGCGAATTCGAAGCCTGTCCTGAGCGCCTGCCTTGGCAGGCGGTCGAAGGGGGCAAGCGCTGCGCGAGGGCTTCGACTTCGCTCAGCCCGAACGGGCGTGAGAGTTGATCAACTAAAATGCCATCATCTTGCAGTCGACTAGCCTCGCTGGCGGCCGCGCCGTTCGCCTTTGCGTTCCTGCCGACGGGATTTGGCGATGGCGGCGGCGGCGCGGCGTTTGCCTTCGGCGGTTTCGCTGAACTTCACCTCGTCCATCGGCATCGCATTGCCGAGCTTTTCATCGAAGCCCAGCAATTTCAGGCTTTCGGCAAAATGCGCCGGCAGTTCTGCGGTCACGTCGATTTGCCCGCCATCGGGATGATCGATGCGGATGCGGCGCGCGTGCAGGTGCATTTTGCGGCTGACCCCGCCCGTCAGGAACGATGCCGCCCCGCCATATTTGCCGTCACCCACGATCGGGTGACCAATCGCGTTTAAATGCACCCGCAACTGATGCGTGCGCCCGGTAAAGGGCTGCAGCTCGACCCAGGCGGCGCGATTACCCGCGCGTTCGATCACGCGGTAACGGGTCCGCGCCGGGCTGCCATTTTCCTCATCGACATGCATTTTTTCGCCGCCCGACCCCGGCTGTTTGCCGATCGGCAATTCGATCATCCCGTCGAAAATATCCGGTACGCCGACGATCAGCGCCCAATAGACTTTGCGCGCTGTCCGGCTGGAAAAGGCCTTGGCGAAATGCCCCGCGGCGCGCGCGTTGCGCGCCACCAGCAGGGCGCCGCTCGTATCCTTATCGAGCCGGTGGACCAGCTTTGGCCGCCCCTCGCTGTCGAAGGTCAGTCCGTCGAGCAGGCCATCGACATGCTCGGTAGTCTTGGTGCCGCCCTGTGTCGCAAGACCGGGGGGCTTGTTGATGACGATCGCCTGAGAATCTTTGTGGATCACCAGTTCTTGGATGAACGCTTCCTCGTCGGGCGTCAGCGGCGTGCGCGTGCGGGCCGCGACTTTGGGTGCGTCCGTGCGAACGGGTTCGGCGGGTGGCACACGCAGCACCTGTCCCGCTGCCAGCCGAGCACCCGGCGTCGCGCGCGCGCCATCGATCCGCAGCTGCCCGGTACGTGCCCATTTGGCGACGGTGGTATAGCTGGTCGCCTCAAGATGGCGCTTGAACCAGCGATCGAGCCGGATGCCGTCATCCTCCGCCGACACGGTGAACTGGCGGACATCGCCGTGGCTGCCGACGCCAGTTTTGGGGGTATCGCTCATGCCAGCCCCCGCGTCATCGCCAGGCCAGCGAACAGCGCCAGCACCGCGCCAATCACGGACGCGAGCGCATAACCCAGCGCCGTCAGCATCGCGCCGCGTTCGAGCATCGTCACGAGTTCAAGCGAAAAAGCCGAAAAGGTGGTGAACCCGCCCAACACACCGACCGCCAGGAACAGCCGCGCCTGCTCGCCCGACACCATTCGCGCAAGCATCCCGACCAGCACGCCCATCGCGAGCCCGCCGATCAGGTTCACCGCCAGCGTCCCCCAGGGGTAATTCGAGCCCAGCCAGCCGAGCATCGCCTGGCCGACAAGGTAGCGCGCGGCAGCGCCCAGCGCCCCGCCCAACATCACAAGTGAAAGAGAAATCATGCCGCGCGTTAGCGCGAATACGCCACAAAGAGAACCCGTGCGCCAATTGGCGGCGCTTACTTGCCGTTATTGGCCACCAGATCGACGTCCGTACCGCCATCGGCGCGGGCGGTGGCGAACACCGCATAAGCGGCATTGCCCTGCGTCCCGGCAAGGACATGCTCGTCACCCTCGGCCTGATGCTCGGCCGAATAGCCGGCCTTGCTGACTCGGGTGTAATACCAGTCGAGCACCCTCTGCACTGGCGCGGCGCTTGCGAAGCTGACGACACGAAGCGCGCATGAACCCGCCTCGGTTCCCGCTGCTTCACGCACGCGGGCATCGGGATAAAGGGGCACCGCTGCGGGCAAGCGCTGTGCCCAACGTGTCGAATAGCTGATTGCGCCGGCACAGGCGCGTGCGCCGCGATTGGCTTGACGTTCGACAAGACCGCCAAGGGTGAGCGCTTCGCGCGCCGCGCTGCACTGGGTACAGGCCTGTCCCCGCACCGGGGCTGGTGCCGATTTCAGCGCTTCGCTGCTGCTCATATCCGTAGGGGCCCTGCCCGCCGACGTCATGTCGGGCGGCACCTGCGCCGAATAGGGCTGTGCCGGGGGGCGGATGGCATCATAATTGGCTTGGCCGACCAGCGCAGGATCAACCATGATCTGGTCTTGCAGCGCGCTCATCAGGGCTGGATCGCGCAGATTGCCGGTGCTGTTGCCATCGGCGAGTTCGGCATCGAGCGAATCGAGATTGGCATCGGCATCATTCGCCTGCGCGCAGGCGGCGAGCGCCAGCGGCAAACAGAAGATGGCAAGGGCATGACTGCCGCGACGACCCATGAAAACGCTCCCGAGCGGGTTCCCGATCGAACCACCGCACGCCATGGCCGAAAAACGGTTAAGGAAGCGTTCGGAGACGCTGGTTTGGCACTACCCCGCTCATCGAGGTGCTTGACATCAGTAATACAGTTACCTATTTTGGGATCATGCTTAATGTCCTCTCTCTGCTCGTCGGCCTTGTGGCCTTTGTCATCGCGCTTGTAGGGCTGGTGCCGTTGTTCGGCTGGCTCAACTGGATTGCCTTGCCGATCGCGGTGATCGGCACCGCGCTCGGCTTGATGTCGGACAGCAAGGCCGGGCGGAACCTGAATATCCTGGTGCTGGTGTTCGGCGGTTTCCGCCTGTTCATCGGCGGCGGCTTCATCTGATCGTCGTCTGAAACGACGTACACGAAAAAAGGGCCCGGCATTGCTGCCGGGCCCTTTTTCATTTGGTGATGCCTGACGGTTAGCGGCAAACAACCCGACCGCGATCGACCGACTGGCCGAGCAACGCACCGGCCGTACCACCGAGCAGCGCGCCGAGCGTCCGCGAACCGCCACCAGCAATCGAGTTACCGATCACGGCGCCCGAGATGCCACCGATGATCAGGCCGGTGGTCCCATCCGAACGGCGGCAATAGTAGCGATTATCGCGGCCACGATAGATCCGGTCGTTCCGCGTCAGGCGGCGCGGCTGATAATAGCTGCCATCGCGATAATATTGATCCGCATAATAAGCGCGCTGGCCACGTGGCAGACGATTATAATCATAGTTCCGATACTGGCGCCAATCGCGCTGGTTGCGATTCTGGAACTGACGCTGGTCTTGGCGGGCATCTTGCCGAGCATCGCGAACGTCCTCGCGATAGTCCTGCCGGGCATCGCGCACATCACGACGCGAATCGGCGTTGCGCAGGTCGTCACGATATTCCTGGCGGGCATCGCGCACGTCACGATTATACTCGCGCTGGGTCTGCGCCGGGGTCTGGGCAGAGGCCGAGACCCCCGGGACCATCACGGCAGCAATGGCGGCGGCCAACATAGTGAAACGCATTGGTTCATTCCTTTTTCCGTTGAACTGCCACTACAACGAACAGGGGATACGCAAGTTGCGTGAACAGAAAATGACGACACGTTCATGCAATCGAAAGATAAGATAATGAAATTACACGGCAAAAAGGGCGCAGTTCGCACCGCGCCCTTTTCATTGCTGTGCCGATTGTTTAGCGGCAGCGCTTCTTCGCGGTGATCGAGCGATCGATTGCCCGGCCAGCGAACGCGCCGCCGACGCCACCGGCAACCGTGCCGAGCAGCCCGCCGCCAATTGCGTTACCAACCACGGCACCGCCCACGCCACCGGCGATCAGGCCCGTCGTGCCATCCGAGCGACGGCAATAGGTCTTGCCGTTACGCGTGTAGACGCGCAGCTTATAGGTCTTCTTGCGGGCTTCGGCCTGGGTGGGAAACGAAACCGTCGCGACCGGAACGACGAGCGAGACTGCGGTCAGTGCCATCAAAAACTTGCGCATCGAATAAACTCCCTAATTTGGTTGGCTTGGCGTCATCAAATTCTGTGGGTGTAACGCTGCGATAGTGAAACGAGTTTCATGAACTGAAAACAACAATCGGTTCATGTTCGCCGTGTCGTGGGGGAGTTGCGCCGGACGGTGCAAAACCATGCACGATATCCACGTTATCCACAGGCCGGCTCCATCGAATCACGCTTGGTGCGACTCGGATTTGATGACAGCATCATGACTGTAAGCAGCGGGTCACAACGCAGGAAACTGCAGCAAGATCAGCTTCTTAGGCCGGGATTTCGCGCAGGTGCCGAAAGGAAACCGTGGGGAAACCAGGTGGGATGTCGATCGGTGGAGGCGGCGGGCACGCGCAAGCGGGCAACGTGCTGAACGCTGGGCCGGCAACCGAATGTCTCGGGAAACTCGAAAGGGTGAAACGGGGCAGGATGCAAGCTGTCGGTTGGGCGCGGGTTCGCAAGAGCGCGCACCAAACCGACGGGGAGCAACCGAAAGCGCGACGCCTGATGCCCCCCGCGGCACCGGCTGAGCATGCCGCCGAAACCAGAAGGCGCGGGGGAACCGAAAGGAACCCTAAGCGGATCGAAGTCCGGCGACCGGGGGTCGGCAGGAATGCCGGCCCCCATTTTCGTTTTTGGGCGCGGCCCATGCCAGTGTGGCGGAGAGGAGTGTCTTCGCGACTTGCCCACGATCCGCTAAGCCAGCACCATGTCGCCAATCATCCCCACCGCCACCACTGTACTCCCGGCGATTGCGCCGTGGCTGGATGTTGTTGCGATTTCGCTGTTCGCGGCTACCGGCGCACTTGCTGCGGCAAAACGTGAGCAAACGATCGTCACCGCGTGCTTCTTCGCGCTTGTCACCGGGGTGGGCGGCGGCACGGTGCGCGACTTGCTGATCGGTGCGCCAGTATTCTGGGTGAGCGACAGCCGCGTCGCCGCCGCTTGCCTCATCGTGGCGATGCTGATCTGGATCACGCCGGTGCGCTGGTGGCAGGGATCGGCGCTCGACTGGTTCGATGCAGTCGGGCTGGCTGCCTATGCGGTGTTCGGCGCGGCAAAGGCGCTTGATTACGGCATCCCGCTCGTCCCCGCCGCGCTGATGGGCGTGGTCACGGCCTGCGTCGGCGGCATCATCCGCGATGTGCTGGCGGGCGAACCGTCGATCATCATGCGGCCGGAGATTTACGTGACGGCGGCGGCGCTCGCGGCGGGGTTGTATGTTGCCCTCGTCACGATCGGCACGCCCGGCACGATTGCCGCGATCATCGCGGCAGGCGCAGGTTTTTCGTTGCGCGCAGCCGCGATCAGCTGGAAACTGGCGCTGCCGGCCTATCGTTCGCCGGGCACCAAGGGCTAAAGCCGGGCCAACAAATTGATGCTCGCGGCATGGTTGGTTCGATCGGGGCCCCGCCGAAAGATCGTCTGGTTGAGGTAACCTGGCTCGAGGTTGACCTGCTTGCTCAACGGTATGGATAGGCCGACAAAGGTGCGAACTTGGTCCACCCCGGCGCGGGCACCCCAATCCGTGCTGTTGGCGGCGTAAAATCCCTCAGCGAAGATCACGCCCGATACCTTGCCGCCGCGCTGCAGCGACATTTGCGCTCGGACGAATTGGCGTAGTCGCCAACCCGTGTCACGTCGCCCTTCAATCATCCGTTGCTCGATCCGCGACCGGCCCCAGACGTACAACCCACGCCCATTGCGCACGATGGGAAAGCTCAGCTGTTCCCAAACCCGATGTTCGTTGGTTGCCGCACCATTGGCGGGATCAGTCCGGACGAATGCATAGCCGAGGTGCGCTGTCGTATCGCGCGCCAGTCGCAGGCCAATGGCCGGGCGGATGATGATCTGCGTACCGCGAGTGGCGTCGGTAAACCGGGTCTGACCCTCCGCCCAGAAAATCAGATCGCCCTTGATCGATCCCTGCGCGAGCGCCTGCGCCCAAGCCTGGCCGTCATCCTGTGCTTGAACGGGTACGGCGGCGAGCGCCACCAAAGTCGGCACCACCAACCGGACGATCGTTTTCATCAGGCCCGTACCAGCCCCACCTCGCTGAACGGCCGTGGTTCCACTGGCGGCACGCTCGGTTCGTTCAGCTCACATTGCCAGAAGCCGACATCGATCCACTGGCCCTGCTTGTAGCCGACCTCACGGTACACCCCGGCGCGACGGAACCCGACCGCCTCGTGCAGCCGGATTGATCCATCATTGGGCAGCGCGATTGCGCCGATCGCCTGGGTGAAGCCCTGGACGCGCAACGTGTCGATCAGCGCCTCATACAGCAGCCGCCCGGCGCCCTGCCCCTGCACAGCGCCCGCGACATAGATCGATGTCTCGACGACATAGCGATAGGCAGGCCGATCACGGAACTGGCTGGCATAGGCATAAGCGAGCACGCCGCCGCCTTCGGGATCGCCATTGGTGGCGACCAGCCAGGGGTAAAGTCCGCCCGATGCCGCCATCCGCGTGCGCATCTGGCGGGTATCGGGTGCATCGGTTTCAAACGACACCGTGCCGCTCAGCACAAATGGCGCATAGATTGCCGCAATCGCCGCCGCATCGTCGGGCGTCGCCGCGCGGATGGCGATCACAGGCCGAGGCGCGCCAGTACGATGTCCATCAGCCGCACATCATCACGGCCCGGTGCGGCCGGCGCGAGCCCGCCGCATTCGAGGCAGCGCGCCTGCACCGAACCGCCGCGCACCAAACGCTGCATGTCGCCCAGCGCCTGCGCGAATACCGCACGACGATCCCGCGCGATCCGGGCAAAGGCGTCGCCCGCCTGATCGGCTTCTTCTTCTTCATCCTTGCGCGAGAAATCCCCGGCAAACTTGGCGAACCAACCCGGCTTCTTCTCGAGATACTCGGCATGAACCTTTTTCGGATCGAGCTTGGCGCGGCGCGCCGCTTCGTCGATCGCGTCCTGCAGCGTGCCGAACCGGTCGACCAGACCGATCTGGCGCGCGGTGCCGCCGTCCCACACGCGGCCCTGCGCGATACTGTCGACCTTTTCGACGGACATTTTGCGGGCAGATGCGACGCGGGACAGGAACTGGGCATAGCCGTGCTCGATGCCGGACTGCAGGATCGAATCGACCTCCGCATTGGTGCCGGCAAACACATCGGGCTGGCCGCTAAGGGGGCTGCTTTTCACACCGTCTGCGGTGATGCCAAGCTTGCTCAGGCTCTTCTCAAAGGTCGGGATGATCCCGAAAATGCCGATCGATCCGGTGATCGTATTCGGTTCAGCAAAAATCACATCGCCCGCCGTTGCTACCCAATAGCCGCCCGAAGCCGCCACCGAACCCATCGAGATGACGACAGGAAGTTTCTGCGCCTTGGCCTCAAGTACAGCCTGCCGGATCGTTTCAGACGCCAGTGCCGAGCCACCCGGCGAATCGACGCGGACAACCAGCGCCTTTAGCGTCTTCTTGGCCAGACCATCGAGCACCAGCTTGGAGATCGTCGCGCCGCCTGCGGTGCCTGCACCCGCTTTGCCGTCGACGATGTCACCCGCGACGGTGATCACGCCGATCGCGTCGCCCGTCTTGGACAGCGGATTTGCCTTTACATAATCGTCGTAGCGGATCGTGGCGAATGTCGGTGCGCCCTTGCCGGTCTTCTTGCCCGCAATTTCGATCACGCGGGCGGTGAAGGCGGCACGATCACCCAGCTTATCGATCAGTCCAGCCTTCATATTGGCAGCGGCGATATCGCCCTTGGTGGCAGCCACCAGCGCGCCCGGCGTTGCCAGGAACTGCGCAGACTGCGCCTTTGGCCGCGCCTTGCCGACGGCGTCCTTCCAGTCGGTCAGCAGCGATCCGTACAGCGCTTCGCTTGCGGCGCGCGCTTCGGGCGACTGATCGGTACGGGTATAGGGTTCGACAAACGACTTGAACTTGCCGACGCGGTAGACGTGAACGTTCACGCCCAGCTTATCGATCAGCCCCTTGTAATAAAGCTGCGAGCCGCCGGGGCCGGTGAACAGCGTGCCGCCCATCGGGTTCATCCAGATCTCGCTGGCATTCGCCGCCAGACGATAGCCCGAATCGGTATAGCCGGTTGCATAAGCAAGCACGGGCTTGCCGCTGCTGCGCACCCGGCCGAGCGCGGCGGCGACTTCGCTGACTGCGGCGGGATACCCGCCAGCAAAACTATCAAGATCGAGCACGATCGCCTTGACGCGCTTGTCGTCCTTGGCGGCATCGATCACGCGGACCAGATCGCGAAGCCGGATTTCACGAGGGCCACTATCGCCACCGAAATTGAATTCGGGATCGGCAGGCTGCTCGACGATGACGCCAGCCAGATCGAGCAGCAGCGCGCCATCCTTGATCCCGCCGGCGTTCGGCCGCGATGAAAGCCCGGCGAACAACACGCCAAAGAACAACAGCATCGCAATCAGGACCAGACCGTCCTTGATGCCGACCAACAGCTTCCAGGCTCCGCGCACCAGTTTCACTGCTTTTGCTCCCAATTAGATCCGAATGGCGTAACCCGAACGGGGATAACCCCCGCTTGACCGCATATCGCTAGCCTATGCGCAGCGTTGAGTAAATGACCCGTATTACACCGGCAATACAGGCTTGGGACGGTTACATTTTCGCGTTTTCATCGGCGCGCAGTGCCTTGACGAATCTGTCGGCCGACCACATATGCGCCGTGCTGGCACTCGCCAACTGTGAGTGCTAACGACCATTTCACTCTGACCTTATGGAAAGGATCGAACGCATGAACTTTCGTCCCTTGCACGATCGCGTTCTCGTTCGCCGCGTTGAAGCCGAAGAAAAAACGGCTGGCGGCATCATCATCCCCGAAACCGCCAAGGAAAAGCCGCAGGAAGGCGAAGTCGTCTCCGTCGGCACCGGCACCCGCGCCGATGACGGCAAGATCACCCCGCTGGATGTCAAGGCCGGCGACAAGATCCTGTTCGGCAAATGGTCGGGCACCGAGGTCAAGGTTGGCGGCGAAGACCTGCTGATCATGAAGGAATCGGACATTCTTGGGATTGTTGGCTGACACCAACGGGCTCGGGATTGTTGGCTAACGCCAACGAGCTCGGGATTGTTAGCTAAAACCAACCGCTTGGGCATCGTCGGCAAAACCGCTCGATACCCGCAACTTCCGCAACTTCACATTTTCGAAAGGGTAGCCACATGGCAGCCAAGGACGTAAAATTTTCGCGTGACGCACGTGAACGCATTCTGCGCGGCGTCGACATTCTCGCCGATGCCGTGAAGGTCACGCTGGGGCCAAAGGGCCGCAACGTCGTGATCGACAAGAGCTTCGGTGCGCCCCGCATCACCAAGGACGGCGTTACCGTCGCCAAGGAAATCGAACTCAAGGACAAGTTCGAGAACATGGGCGCGCAGATGCTGCGCGAAGTCGCCTCCAAGACCAACGATGTTGCCGGTGATGGCACCACCACCGCGACCGTGCTCGCCCAGGCGATCGTTCGTGAGGGCATGAAGTCGGTTGCCGCCGGCATGAACCCGATGGACCTGAAGCGCGGCATCGACCTCGCGGTCATCGAAGTCGTCAAGGACCTGAAGGCGCGCTCCAAGCCCGTTTCCGGCACC